>JAQBZB010000488.1 GCA_027622275.1 Planctomycetota bacterium
CGTTATCAGGCCTTCGATGGCGCGGGACATGCGGCCTTATGCCCAGTGATCGTCACACCTAAGTTTGAGGTCAATGAGGTTCCTCGCTCTGGAGAGGGCGAACCTCTGCAAACCTATGCATCGGGATCACGGTGGAACCAGCTCGGACATCATCTGTTTCACGATTTGAAACGCAATCCGGTTAGTTCCCTCATGTTGATTGATGTCCTGGGATTGTTCTTCAGCGTGCGGTTGATTGGGAAAACGTTTTTCCAGAGGTCCTACGAATCCATCATAGGATTCGCACGGGGATGGTTTACTCGCCCAGTCGCCACTCAGATACCAGTCGATCTCGTTGTTGATGATCAATGTGAGTCGGCGGCTGCCTTGCCTCATGGGTTCACTCCCATCGAACAAGCGACGTTTGTAGAAAAAGGATTACGGGCGTTCGGGCTGACCGCAAACTTCGGTCGGTTCGTCGTTCTCTGTGGCCATGGAAGCACGTCGGACAATAATCCCTATTTCGCAGCATATAATTGCGGCGCATGCGGCGGCGGACACGGCGACGCGAATGCACGGGTGTTCGCTGCGATGGGGAATCAACCGCAAGTCCGCCGAACCCTTCAAGAGAATGGACTCGACATCCCGGATGACACTTGGTTTTTGGCTGGAAAACACAACACAGCGACCGATCGGGTCACGTTTTACGACGTTGAAGATATTCCAGCGAGCCATGCCGAGGATTTGCGACTGTTAAGCGAGGACTTGGAAGAAGCGGGCCGTCACCAGGCACTCGAGCGATGCCATCGGATACCACGGGCTCCCAGGGACGTTTCACCCGAAGCAGCAGCCGTCCACATGGTCTCACGGACTGTGGATTGGGCGAATGTTCGTCCTGAGTGGGGATTATCGAGTAACGCCGCTTTCATCCTTGGCAGACGGTCGCTTACCAAAGACCTCGATTTAGGCGGACGTGTCTTTTTGCACTCCTATGACCCTAACGCCGATACTGACGGCGCGATATTGGAAGCACTCATGAACGCGCCATTGGTTGTGGCTCAGTGGATCAGTATGGAGTATTACTTCTCCGCTGTTGATCCGACGGTCTATGGCAGCGGAAGTAAAGTGACACACAACGTGGTCTCAGGTGTTGGCGTGATGCACGGCAGCCACGGCGATCTTCAATCGGGACTGCCTCTGCAAAGCGTCAACGATGGCGCTCGACACTATCACGAACCGATGCGACTGCTCGCGATCATCGAGGCCCCCATGAATCGAATTTCCACAGTCATCCAGAAGCACACGCTTCTACAATATTTTTTCCATAACCAGTGGGTCAGTCTTGTAGCCGTCGATCCGGCGACCCATGCGTTTCATCACTACAATACTGACGCCACTTGGACACCGATACTGTACCCATCACGCACCGCGTGATGTGGCCTCCTCACGCGGAGCGTGAGGGCTACTATAAGACACCGCTATGAAATCCAGCATCTACCAATCCCTGGCTATCAAGACGCTTAGCTTTTTCCTCATTTGGCTTCTCTTGTCTCAAAGCTTTGACCTGCTCCATATGGGAATGGGAATTCTTGCGGCGTTTGGCGTAGCCTGGTTCAACACGGACCGCACCGCATCTGGTTTGACGATCCCGCGGTTGCGAATCGTCTGGTATTTCCCGTGGCTGGTTGGTCGCATCATCCAGAGTGGTTTTCATCTTTCGGTTCTCATTCTACATCCGGCTCTTCCCATTGACCCAAAGTGGATTCTCCATCGCACAAAGTTGCGGACGGACGCTGGCATCGTGCTACTTGGGAACTCCATTACGTTGACTCCCGGTACGATCACCGTGGAAGTGGATTCCCAGAATCTGCTTGTTCATGCCATGGACGACAAATCCGCCGATGACGTCACAAGCTTTCGGATTGAGCAACAGATCGCCGGCTTGTTCGGCGAGAAAGGAATGGAATGAAGATATTCTTTCTGTTCGTGTTAATCACAATTACGCTCCTGATCGCCGTGTACTTATTCCGCGTTATTCGTGGTCCAACCGTCTTTGATCGGGTGTTGGGACTCAACGGCATCTCCACGAAAGCCATCATTCTGCTGGTTGTGATTGGTACGGTCTACGAACGAGTGGACATGTTCGTGGACATTTCAACCGGCTATGCCCTTGTGAACCTAGTGGGATCATTGGCCATCGCCAAGTACCTGGAAGAAAGGGGGAAATCCTTTGATGTCTCTGCATGAATTGTCAGAAGTGGCAGGATTACTCATGTCATGGGTCGCGTTAGGTTTGATACTGGTCGGCTTGTTTTTTCTGTTCGTGGCGGCCGTTGGAGTGCTGCGCCTACCCGACGTGTTTACGCGATCCCACGCAGTTTCGTTGACGGATTCACTAGGTGCATTTTTCGTCTTGGGTGGCTTAGCTCTTTACCAAGGATTCAGTACGAACCTCTTCAAAATCCTCATTGTCTTAGTGCTCTTGCTTTTACTCAACCCGGTGATTTCCCACGCCACGGTCCGGGCCGCGTTTCGTTGTGGCCTTAAACCTTGGAGCAAAGAAGACGCATGACCTATGTTTTCCAGATTCTATTGTTGGTTCTGCTGATTATGACCGCGGCTGGTGCGATCATGGTCAAGGACCTGATCAGCTCGGTGCTCATCTTGGGGTTCTACAGTTTCCTGCTTGCACTTGTGTGGGCGTGGCTGGGGGCGGTGGACGTGGCTTTTGTTGAAGCCGTGGTGGGGTCCGGTTTGGCGACAGTCTTTTTTCTACTGACCCTCTTCGGGACAGCTCCGAAGGACACGCACATTCGGCGGGTCGCTGCTCCGCCGATCGCTTTGCTCGGACTGCCCTTACTCGGACTCTTGTTGCTGTACTCCGCGGAAGATCTTCCGAGATTGGGAGATCCTGAATCTCCGGCCAGCGTCCATGTTTCTCCCGGTTATTTGACGGGCAGTTTGAAAGAGACGAACACGCCAAATGTCGTGACATCGGTCCTCATGGACTACCGTGCGTTCGACACGTTGATTGAGACTGCCGTAATCTTTACCGCCGGCATCGCCTGTGCCTTGTTGCTAAGGAGAAAGCGGCAATGATCAATGCCCACGATAGCGCCATCGTCCGCGCGATGACCCGGCTGCTGATTCCGCTCATCCAGTTGTTTGCGTTGTACGTCCTCTGCTTTGGTCAGTATGGACCTGGTGGCGGATTTGTCGGTGGGGTCATGCTGGGCACGAGTCTCATTTTGGGGATCCTCGTATTCGGTCCCGTATCCCGAGCGTGCCTGGTGGCGAAGAAGGTTACACACGGTGACGGGATCGGCTTGATCATCTTCGCTGGTGTCGGGGGACTGTGTTTGATCGGGGGTGGCGAGTTCTTGAACTACGCGAACCTGGAGATCCCGTGGCTCGATACCTCAAGCCGCCGTTATCTAGGTATTTTGCTGACACAAATCGGGGTTGCAGTAGATATCGCCGTGACCGCAATTTCGATTGTCTTTAGTTTGTCGTTAATCGACGACAGCGAGGAATCTCATGATTGAACACATCGTGGCGGCGCTTCACAGACCGAACTTCATTGCCTTTGTGGTTCTGTTTCTCTGGGGCTTTTTCATCATGATCACCCACCCCAACCTGGTGAAAAAGCTGATCGGTATGTACCTGGTTCAGACTAGCATCATCTTCTTGCTTGTCACTGTCGGTGCAAAGAAAGAGGCGACGGTTCCAATCTTGCAAGGCAACGACACGATTCAGTCCGCAACGCACCAAATTGATCCCGCGGATTACACCAATCCATTACCGCATGTTTTAACGTTGACGGCGATCGTGGTCCAAGTTGCCACCCTGGGCGTCTCCCTGGCCCTGGTCATCGCCATCTATCGAAAATACGGCAGCCTGGACGAGGAAGAGATTTTGAAGAGGATTGAATGACGAACCACCTGCCAGTGATCATATTCTTGATTCCCTTTTTGACCGCCATCTGCATGCCAATGGTTGGTCTAAAGAAACGCCATTGGTGCCGACCGATGGCGTTAGCCGCCGTCTTTGCGATGTGTGTTGCAGCTTTGGTCAATCTTTCGCTCGTTCTGGATCATGGAGAAACGCGCTATGCGTTCGGCGGTTGGCCGATTAGCACAAGTTTGCCGACTGCCCCACTCGGAATTGAATGGGTCAATGACTCATTGGCGAGCGTCATGG
>JAQBZB010000004.1 GCA_027622275.1 Planctomycetota bacterium
GGCCTGCACTTCCTCTTACCGATGCCACACCCGCGATGTTACCAACGCCAGCGTACGGTTCGAGGCCAGAGTAACTGGCTAAGCTTTCTCTGTAGGACTCTTTCATTCCCAATTCCAAGCCGGTTTTATCCCGGCGCTTTCCCTGTCCCCGTTCCCGTTTCTTAGCTGACGCTCGATGCTCACGCCGTGTTGTGTGGCACGCCCAAAGCACAGCGCTGGGCGTCGCGAGCGAACAACAGAGGCTGCGTTTCCTCACACCCAGCCACGCCCTTCGAAGACGTCTTGCGTTACTGCACCCGTAACCGCGCACGCCCGTCCCGAAGGCGCAAGGTTTCTATGCGAAATCGACCTTGCCCAACGCGCGCGTTGATCAAGGACTCCTTCGTCGGAGCTGAACTTGTGGCCGTTGAGTTCAATGTCCGCAGTTAACTGCTTTGTCCATTTTCAGGTGGCATCGAACTAAAGGCGAAATAGTTAACAGCTTGCGCGAACGCGGTAGCGGAAATCCGAGAATAATCCACTACACCACGTTCCCGCTCGGGTGGAGCTGCCGATTTCCGATTGAGCTCATCTCGTCGCGTGAATTCGCGAGCGCCCACCTTCAGCGCAATTCACCCATCGGCGGAAATATCGGAAAATCGGCGTTTGCCGAGAAAGATCCTGATGCGTGCTGAGTCATCCTTATAGAGTCAATCACCTTCCGCCGGGAATTGCAATCCATGACTTTCAGTCCACCCGAAACGCGAGCCAGCTTGATTCTGCGTTTGCAGGATGTGGCGGACGTGATGGCGTGGAATGAATTCGCTGAGATTTACGCTCCGGTGGTGTATCGCTCGGCTCGGCGGCAGGGTTTGCAGTCGGCTGATGCGGATGATCTGGTGCAGGAGGTTCTGACAGCAGTGGCTCAGTCCGTAACTCACTGGCTCCAGCGTGATGACCGAGGACCGTTTCGCAAATGGCTGTACCGAATTGCCCGCAATACGGCGATTGATTTTCTCACGCGGCGAAAACATCGAGCGTGGGCCGAGGGTGGCGATGCTGTGACGAGGAAACTGGATGAAGTCGAAGCGGCGGCCGATATGTCGAGTCAATTCGATCTGGAGTATTGCCGGGAAGTTTTCCTGCGGGCTTCCGAGGTCGTGCGGCGACAAGTGAGCGAAACGACCTGGCAGGCGTTCTACCGTACGAGTGTTCTGCAGGAGTCGGTTGAAACGGTCGCGGAGCAACTGGGACTTCGACCCGGCGCGGTGTATATCGCGCGCTGCCGCGTGATGAAACGATTGCAGCAGACGGTAGTTGAGTTAACAGGGGATGTGAAATGAGAAGACCCAATGAGGAAAGTCCAATGACGAAGTGTGATGAGGTAGCGCTCGCTGCTTTGCTGAATACTTGTGACGACGTTGACGAGCACGACAGCGATGTGGCTCTGCATGTTGAGTCATGTCAACATTGTCAAAGCCGCTTATCGCAGCTGGCCGCCGATGCTGAGCAATGGGACGCAGTTCCCCAATGGCTTTCACCGGACGACCGGTTGTCCGAGATTTACGCTGAGTCGCTCGACGCCAGGGACCGCTGGAAACGGCCCACTGCTTGGACGGAGACAATGGCGAAGTCGTTGCTTTCGGCGGCCAGTCACCCCGAGATGCTGGGACGCATTGGTCGCTACGATGTGGAACGTCTGATCGGCAGCGGTGGGATGGGTGTGGTCTTCAAAGCCTACGACACGGAACTCAATCGGCCAGTGGCGGTGAAATTGCTGGCACCCTATTTGGCTGGCAACGGTGCCGCACGCAAGCGGTTCGCTCGTGAAGCACGCGCGGCGGCGGCGGTGGTCGATGATCATGTTGTGCCGATCCACAACGTCGAAACCGAAGGCGAACATCCGTTTCTGGTGATGAAGTACATCGGCGGCGGTTCGCTGCAACAGCGACTCGATCGCGAAGGCCCGCTGGAAGTTTGCGAAGTGCTGCGGATCGGCATGCAGACCGCGAAAGGGCTGGCTGCCGCGCACGCTCAAGGCCTGATCCACCGCGACGTGAAGCCATCGAACATCCTCCTTGATGAAGGCGTCGAGCGGGCGCTGCTGACGGACTTTGGTCTGGCTCGCGCCGAAGACGATGCTTGCTTGACTCGTAGCGGATTCCATCCGGGCACGCCACACTATATGTCGCCTGAACAAGTGCGTGGCGAAGCCATCGACGGACGTAGCGATCTGTTCGGACTCGGCTGCGTGCTGTATGCCCTATGTACCGGCCATCCGCCCTTCCGCGCCGAAACCAGCTACGCAGTACTCCGCCGCATCACCGACACCGAACCTCGCACCATTCGCGAAACCAACGCCGACGTTCCGTCATGGCTCGAACAGATTGTGATGAAGCTGCTCGCCAAATCGCGAGATGAGCGTTTCGACTCGGCGGCCGACGTGGCTGAGCTGTTGGAGGACTGTTTGGCCCACGTTCAGCAACCGACAACGACTCCGCTTCCGGAATCCGTCGCCACACTGTCAGCCAAACAGGGTGATCGCCCGCCATTAAAGAAGTTCATCGCCGCCGCAGCCCTCGCCGTCTTTCTGATCTTCGCTGGCGTGCTAATCGTGTTGGAGCTGAACAAAGGAACTCTGAAGATTGAGTGTGAAGCGGACGACGTTCCCATACGCATCATGCACGGCGAGAACATTGTCCGAAGTCTTACCGCGACCAAATCTGGTAAGACCATTCGTGTAGCCGCAGGACAGTATGTAATTGAGGTCGACGGCGCTCTGAACGGCATCAACATTCAGGGTAGCTCGGTATCGATCACGCGTGGTTCGACGGAAGTCGTGAAGATACAAGTAGCATCGACTACTTTGTCGCCTGATCGTGACGAACATGAAGCTGACATTCACGGCACGGGCGAAGACCATCCCCATCCATACCTAGTTTGGGAAGATGAGGGCCGCGTACGTTTGAGCCACTGGTTTGCACAAGCTGTTCGCATTGACGATGAAGCACTCGAGTCGATCAATCAACTGCTGAGCGAGACGTGGGCAAAGTACGTGGAGCTTGAATCTAGGCACACCACTTACTCGCGAGATGCAGGGCATCTGATAGGCGTTATCAGCGAGTTCTCCGATGCACGTCAGCGATTGGAAAATGATTTTTGGGTGCGGCTGGATGAACTCGTATCGGGAGAACAGCGTGCGCGACTTCATGCGATTTCAACAGCTAGCGGGGATGCCAACGGTGACGATATTTGGGCATACCGACCGACGGCCTTTCCGTATCTCATTGGTTGGCATGAGAAGCGGTTTCCTGTTCGCGTTGAGATTTGGAAAAAGGGAAGGTCGTTTCATTGGCGAGTCAGTGAGCGTAAATACGCAGCGTCTGGCGAAAATCAGAACCTTCCATCACAACTCCAGCATTTCTGGACACTCGGCAACAGCGAACTTGATGGTCAGTCTGCAACCGACGGACGTGCTGCGGAAGAATGAACTGGTGCGGTCTCTCTGCGACGGAATCGTTTCCTTCGTTCGCGTCGTGCGTCGTAATGGTCATGCCGTCCAGGATTTGTATCGATCATGCTGGTTCGGTATCGTGGCGTTGATAAAGTGCTTGCCGGTCTATCCCCGCCGTGATATCTTGTGGGTGGTGGGCGGTTTGCCGCTTCAATCGCCCGCGAACAAATCGGTGAACAAATCGGTGAACGTGAACGGGAGGGCTCGGCGCAGTCCGGCGTGACCCCATGTCCTCTCTCCTCGCCCCCCCCGTTATCCCGGACGTTGAAGTTCAACGCACCATCTATCCGTCTCCAAGCAGCCGGTTAGATGGCAATTCGTTATGCAATAAGGGCGCTCCGATGATTCGTTTGACCCTAATGCTCATCATCGTCACCAACGTGGCACTTCCAGCGCTGGCCGATGCTCCAGCACTTCAGGCGCAAGTCATCGAACTGCCCGGGCAGAAGCTGGTTTTCAAACCCACGCGGGATGACATCACGGTTGGGTGCGTGATATTCTCACTCTTTCATTCGAATCTGGGTGAACCGCTTAATCTGGAAGCGATTCGCGTGAATGGCACCCAGCCAAAGGCCGCGAAGCTCTATTTGAACCAGACTGGAAAAAACCAGTTTGCGTTGCCTGCGCTGAGGATCGAGTTTTCCAGCGAAGAACTGGGCGGGCCGCTTTACATGAGTCTCAACGTCTGGTTCAACGAACTCACGAACCAAAAAGATGGGTTTGTCTATGAGCACCTCCCGGACCGATATGCGATCGTTTCGTATTGCACGAAGGAGGACGATGACCCGTCCAAAGTCAACGCTCGATTGGGCGCGAATCGCGAGGCAAAGCTTAAGGAGTTCAAAGAACGGCTTGCAAAGCCGTTTGTCATCGAATTGAATCAGCGACCGCTGCGGGAGGAATGGGGGCATTATCCGATGGTGTCGGTCGGCAATAAGTTGAGCCCGGCCGATGTCAAAGAGGTCGAGAAAACGGTACGAGACCGAGGCGAAAAGTACGTGATAACCATTTCTGCGTCCGGTGCGGATCAGGCTACGGTGTTCGTGGGAGAGGACACGTTTTTTCGCGACGCCCGTGTATACAAGGTCGTGCGGAGTGACAAAACGTGGCGAGTTGAAAGCATCAAAGATTCTCCCTGATAGTAATGGTTGATGTGCTCGTAGACCTTCGGGAATGAAAAAGTTGCATAACCATCGGATGCGTGGGAGACCTCGGCGGTGTCAGCGAGAAAGCGGGACAGGTAGCCCTGGTACATTTCAGAGGTATAAACGGGGACAGGTCCAGTTATTGACAAGTTGGGGGGAGTTTTGTTACCTTGAGTCCATGCCTAGAACAGCACGAATCGCACCCGGCGGAATGGTTTACCACGTGATCAATCGCGGCGTGGGCAAGAATGATCTGTTTGACAGCGATGCCGACTACTTGGCTTTTGAACGTGTGATCCAAGAGACGTTGGCAAAGCGGCCCATGCGTATTCTGAGTTATTGCTTGATGAAAAACCATTGGCACTTTGTGCTTTGGCCGCAAAGTGATGGAGACTTGGGGCGGTTCATGCAGCGGCTGACGGTGACGCATGTGACCCGCTGGCAGAAGAATTACAACATGGTGGGATTCGGGCATGTCTATCAAGGTCGCTTCAAATCGTTTCCTGTCGACACGGATGAATACTTTTATCAAGTCAATCGTTATGCCGAACGAAACGCATTGCGGGCTAATTTAGTCGCGCGAGCCGAAGATTGGCCGTACGGCAGCCTGTGGATTCGTCAACACGGGACCGCCGAGCATCGGGCGATGATTTCGGAGTGGCCTTTTCCCCGTCCACGCAATTGGTTGCGCTATGTCAATGAACCGGAAACCGAATCCGAGTTGGCCGCCTTGAGACGAAGCTGCATCCGGGGAGCGCCCTTTGGTCGCCCTGAGTGGATCGAGAAAACGGCCACCAAGCTGGGATTGGAAGCCACTTTGCGTTCTCCAGGCAGGCCCAAAAAGTGAACAACTGGACCTGTCCCCGTTTCATGTTCCTTGGAGGATTCTTGCCCTTTCGCGGACAGTCTCGAATGGCGACTCGGACAAACGTATCTCAAGGCTCGCGGTGGACGAGCATTTGTCTCCGATGTCGCGCCCGTGCCGTACGCCGTCAATAATGATGGCGTATTCGCCGCGCATGCCGCAGAACTGACTATGGCCAGCCTGCGAGCCTCGCCGCCATCACAAGACGGCCGGCTCCAGGTCCTCGAACTCGGCGTGGGCATCGGCCTCTTCGCCCGGTTCTTTCTGGATCGGTTCCGCGAACTTTGCATCGAGCATGAGCAGGACTGGTACGATCGGTTGCTCTACGTCGCCAGCGATTATTCCGAGAAGATCCTCGTGGATGTTGCGCGATCCGGCGTGCTCGCGGAGCATCCGGGGCGGTACTGTTTGCGCGTAATTGATGCGATAGAGCCGGAGGGCAGGGAAGACAGAGGGAGAGAGGCAATGGAGGAGGCAAGCCGCTCATCCCAACCCTCTGCCGGTGGGAGTTACCGAGGCGTGTTCTTGAATTACTTGCTGGATTGCTTACCGGCGGCGGTGTTGGACTTTCGGGAGGAGCAAGTCAAGGAACTCTGTGTGCGGACGTGTTTGGCGCGCGGCGTGAATCTGGCGGACCATACCGGGCTGACCGTTGAGGATCTGGCGGCGCGGGCAGCTTCCGATGATCCAGCCGCGCGGGAGGAACTGTTGGAGCTGGCTGACTTGTTTACGGCCGAGTACGAGTTTCGCGTAATCGATCGCCAGAACAGAGAAGACGTCGACGCACGTTCGCTGCCGTACGGTGACTTTATCGCTGAGTTCGGTGCCAAGCACGCAGGGTACGTTGTTCACAACCACGGAGCGACTCAGTCGCTGGAGCGGTTGTTGCCCCTGCTGGACGAGTCCGGGTTCATCTTGATCAATGACTACGGCAGTCCCGATCCGCAGCAGTCGGAAGACGTCTTCGAACATCAACGCTATTCGGGTTCGACGTTTGTCGGTGTGAACTTCGCGTTGCTCAAGGAGTACTTTGCGGGGAATGATGTCTACGACTGGGTCGAGCCGACCGAGGAGAGTCCCAGCATCTGTTCACGGTTGCTGTGCCGCGCGGGTTCAGAACTTGAGCAGAACTCTTTGCGGCCGAGGTCTGAAGAACCCGAGGCTATCGCCAACGGCTCAAATGGGGTGGTCGTGGCGGCGTTTCGCAAGAGCTTTGGCAAGGAGGCGGCGGAAGCGCTCAACCGACCGTTGGAAGCTGCTCGGCAACTCGTGCAAGCCGGGCGAACCGAGGCAGCGATCACTGCGTACCGCGACGCACTGACGCGGCAGCCGTACAACTCGCGAGTGAAGGCGTCGGTCAGGTATTCGTCCTCGACGACGGGCTGCCCGCCGCGGATGATCGGGTTGTTCGCGTCGTAGGCCGGTTCGTCGTGCCCCATGTGCGTCGAGTAGATCAGTTTGTCGCTGAGCCAGCGTCCCTGGCCGTCACGCCATCATCGACCGCCGCCCCGGCAAGGGACCATGATTCCCGTGCTCTTCAATCGCGCGCAGGAGGACGCCGCTCCACAACAGGAAACCGCCTTGGGTCAACTCGTCGGCCGTTTCATCTATGACGGTCTGGGCCAGCAAACAGGAGATCTTGTTCCGACTCCTCGTCTCTCAACAGATCCGTCTGACTGCGGGGCGGATCTGTGCGTTGCCGGACTCGCAAGGCTAGTGGCGTCTCGTTCGCTCGCTGGTTGTGTCGGACGCGAGACTCGGATATTTTTAAGTCATCGCTCCTGCCGAAAGATCCCCCCCAGATACGATCCCGCCTGTGTTATTCGAGGCCCCGTCCATACAGAGGAATGCAGCATGACTATTGCGGAGTCTTCAACCGCCGATATCGAGTCGCTCCAGAAGGAAGCGAAAGATAAACTCGACGCCCACGCCTATGAGATCATTCAGTGGCACTTTCACGAGTCGACCGGCTCGCCGTTTTGGTTGGAAAAGAAAGCCGGCCTGAACTTCGACCCGTTAAAGGAAGTCAGAAACTTCGACGATATCCAGAAGTTCCCGCTGTTCGAAGACGAGTGGCTGCGTGGCGGTCCGATCAATCGCTGGGTGCCGAAAGGGCTGGCGGGAAAGCCCGTCTATGTCTTCGAGACGGGTGGCACGACCGGCATTCCGAAAAGCCGCATGGTCATCGAAGATCATTGGACCGATTACGAACTCTTCAGCGACACGCTGCCGGACAAGTACTTTCCCAAGGGAGCGAACTGGTTGATGCTGGGGCCATCCGGTCCGCGCCGACTGCGGCTGGCCGTCGAGCATTTGTGCCAGCATCGCGGCGGCATCTGCTTCTGCGTCGATCTCGATCCGCGGTGGGTCGTGAAGTTGATCAAGAAAGGCTGGATGGAGCACCTCGAAGAATACAAGAAGCATTGTATCGAACAAGTGCTGACGATCCTCTCCGCCAACCACGACATCAAGTGCATGTTCACCACGCCAAAGTTGCTCGAAGGACTTTGCAACGCGTTGGAAGAACAGGGCCAGACGTTCAAGGACACCGGCATCACGGGCATCTTCTCGGGCGGTACCGAGTTCACGCCGCAATGGACCCGATTCTGTGTCGAAGAGTTTTTCGGGGGGCCACCGGAAGAGAGCGGCATCTATATGACGCCGACTTACGGCAACACGCTGATGGGGTTGGCTTGCAGCAAGCCAGTCACCGCGGAAGACGGGTACAAGATTTCGTACTATGCTCCACAGCCTCGCGCCGTGACGGAAGTCGTGAGCTTCGACGATCCTAGGGAACTCGTCGGGTATGGCGATACGGGTCGCGTCAAGTTAACGACGCTGACCAATGAACTCTTCGTCCCCGGTTTCCTCGAACGCGACGAGGGCGAGCGCGAGAAGCCGTTCACGAAGTATCCGTGGGACGGTGTCAGCGGCGTGCGGCCGTTCCATGAAACCGCGTCTGCGACGACCGTTGGTGTTTACTAAATTGTTTTGTTTGTCGCCTTTCGCTCCGCGAAAGAGCGGCATTGGTTTGCACTTTCGCGGAGCGAAAGGCGACACTGTTACACTATCCCGGAGACAATCGTGCTCAACATTCCCGTGATCCGTTGGGGCAAGCCTTATGACTCGCTCGAGATCGACGAAGTTCTGCATTTCGCGACGGGCGAGCCGATCGCCAAGGTCAGCCAGGCGAACGCCGGCATCATCGCGCGAGACCTGCGTCAAGTCGGCAAAGCCCGCGAGACGCTGCGCAAAATCCCCTGTAGTGAAATTATCGAGATCCTCAAGAAGGCCGCCGATCTGTACGAGAGCGCGACGCTGCCGATCGGAGACGGCACACAAACGCCCGCGGAGTTCGCGCATCAGCAGTCGGCCAGCACCGGTCTGCCCGAGCACATGTGCCGTCACAACATGTCGAAGAACTCGTTCGTGCTCCGTAACATGCAAACGATCCTCGACTGCCTGACGCGCGGGTTGGACTTGAACATCTTGACCCGCGGCTACGGCATCGAGCATCGCGGTGTCGTCTTGAGTTATCAGGCGCAAGCTTCCGCCTTGAGCGCCGTTTTGCCGTCGAATTCGCCCGGCGTTCACACGTTGTGGCTGCCCGCGATTCCATTGCAGATGGGCTTGGTGCTGAAGCCCGGTCCGCAAGAGCCGTGGACGCCTTACCGGATGATGTCCGCCTTTACGGAAGCAGGCATCCCGAAAGAAGTCTTCGCCATGTATCCGGGTGGGCCGGAAGCTGGTGCCGCGGTTCTGAACGCCTCGGAGCGGGCGATGATCTTCGGCGGCACGCCGACGGTCGAACGCTACAAGGGCAACCCGCGTGTCCAGGCGCACGGGCCCGGCTTCTCGAAGATCCTGCTCGGCGATGATTGCGTCGATGATTGGGAGAAGTATCTCGATCTGATGGTCGAGAGCATCTACATCAACAGCGGCCGCGGTTGCATCAACTGCTCCGGAATTTGGGCGTCGCGGCATACGAAGGAAATCGCGCAAGCCATCGCCGCGAAGATTGGTCCGATCGAACCCAAGCCGCCGACCGACCCCGACGCCGGCCTCGCCGCCTTCACGGTTCCCGGCATGGGCAAAGCCGTGTGGGGCATGATCGAAGCCGATCTGAAAGAGGCTGGCGTGACCGACATGACGGCACAATACGGCGATCGTCTGGTCGAGCAAGAGCGTTGTTCGTACTTGCGGCCGATGGTCGTCCACTGCAACGCGCCGGAACGCGAGATCGCGAAGAAGGAATACATGTTCCCCTTCTCGACTGTCGTCGAGTGCCCGGAAGATCAAATGCTGGCGAAGATTGGTCCCACGTTGGTCTGTACCGGGATCACCAATAACCAGCAGCTGATTGACAAGCTGACGGACGCAACGCATATCGACCGCTTGAACATCGGGCCGATCCCGACAAGCCGATTGAACTGGCTGCAGCCGCACGAAGGCAGCATCATCGACTTCCTGTTCCGCTCGCGGGCTTACCAAGTGACGGAGGAAGCACAAGCTGCGTTGCAGGCTGCATTGTAAGTTGAGTTGGACGCCGCGACCCTGCTGGAATACACTCAAAGCATGAGTACGACGACCAAATTGATGACGGCTGACGAACTATGGCGGCTTCCCAAGGTCGACAAGCTGTACGAGTTGGTGCAGGGAGAACTCATTACGATGCCACCAGCAGGATTTGATCATGGCGCTATTGGAATGTGTGTGGCATCATTGCTATTTCAACACGTTCGGTCGCACAAGCTCGGTTGCGTAGTCGGCCCTGACACAGGGTTTGTCTTGGCGCACGACCCCGATACTGTGAGAGCGCCGGATGTTGCGTTTGTTCGTCAGGACAGACTTATGACGCCACGCCCCGTCAAATACTGGGACGGTGCCCCCGACTTGGCCGTCGAAGTTCTCTCGCCGAGCGATTCGGCAACCGAGATGGATGCCAAGGTTCAGGAGTATCTCGACGCTGGCACCACGGAAGTGATCGTCATTACTCCCAAGCTGAAAATGGTGAAGATCTTTCGGCATGGCCAAACGGCGACCGTTTTACGCAGCGGCGACATTCTCCGCGACTTGGAATCGGTGCCGGGGTTTCAATGTCATATCGATGAGATTTTCGCATAACAACGAACGTAGCATGGGCACTCCTGCCCGTGCTGATTGCCTTGTCCCGACGATGAGGTTTTCGCCTAACCAGACGCTGTCAGCATTCGTCCTACCACTTACTACCCACCTTCCGTCGGATCGCCAGAGCTGAGAACCAAGTTCGTTCGTTAACGCTTGGTCACAGAGGCTTCCCCATCATGACTCCCTTCGACTTCCAACTACGCACCCGCATTGTGTTCGGTCCCGACACGATCGAGAAGCTCGGCGAGTTGGCGTCGGAGTTGGGCGCGCGGCGAGCCTTGGTTGTCAGTGATCCTGGAGTCATTGCCGCCGGACACACGCAGCACGGGCTTGATGCCTTGAAGCAAGCCGGGATTGATGCTCATCTGTTCGAAGGCGTTCACGAAAATCCGTCGACCAGCGATGTCGACAAAGGCGTTGCGTTCGCCAAGCGTCATGATCCAGAAGTCTTGGTAGGTCTCGGCGGCGGCAGTTCGATGGACTGCGCCAAAGGGATCAACTTTCTATACAGCAACGGCGGCAAGATGCAGGACTACTGGGGCGTCGGCAAAGCGCTCAAGCCGATGCTGCCGATGATCGCCGTGCCGACGACGTCGGGGACTGGCAGCGAGACGCAATCTTTCGCATTGATCTCGGATGCGAAGACGCATGCCAAGATGGCCTGCGGCGACAAGAAGGCTTCGTGCCGCATCGCGATCCTCGATCCGAAGCTCACACTGACGCAGCCTCCGCGCGTGACGGCGTTGACCGGCATCGACGCGATCGCGCATGCGTTGGAGACGTACGTGACGAAGCGCCGCAATCCAGTCTCGTTGCTCTACAGCCGCGAAGCTTGGCGATTGCTGGCTGCCAATTTCGGACGCGTTCTCGACGATCCGACCGATCTCAACGCACGCGCTGCGATGCAACTCGGCGCGACTTACGCAGGCGTGGCGATCGAGAACTCGATGCTCGGCGCGACCCACGCATTGGCGAATCCGCTGACCGCGACTTACGGCATCGTGCATGGCGAGGCGATTGGCATGATGTTGCCGCACGTGATTCGCTTCAACGGCGAGAAGCATGATGTTTGGTATCGAGAATTATTGGAAGCCAGCTGTGATGACAACGGGATGCCGCGTCCGAGCAGCGGGACCGGAGGTCTGGCCGATTTCGTTGCCGGTTTGGTTGAGAAGGCCGGCTTGGCAACTCGACTGCCCGATCGCAACGTCGAGGAGGCTAAACTGTCCGATCTCGCGGCAGCCGCAGCGACTCAGTGGACCGGCACCTTCAACCCCCGCGAAGTGGGCCAGCCCGAGCTTTTGGGCCTCTATCGGCAGGCGTTTTGATACAATTGATGACCGTGCAGTTTTTAGGTACGCATGTTTGCGAGCTTGCACCGTTTGACGCCAAATTTCGGAGTTGTGACAGATGCGAGTAATCTCCCAGATTCGCCTTTCTCTTATTCTGTGCCTCGTTGTATTGGCTGGATGTCAACGTCTTGCCGGTGAGATTCCTGACCAGTCGAGTAGCCAGAAAGATCGTTCCACCTTGATCGCCACGCAGGCGGCCCCTGTCGTCGCCGATGCCGGTGAAAGGAGTTGGCCGCTGTTCCGTGGCGACGCACTAGCGACCGGAGTGGCAACCGCGACGCTCCCGACCGATCTTTCGTTGCTGTGGAAGTTCGAAGTTAAAGACGGAGCCTTTGAAGGGACCGCTGCAATCGAAGGCGGCATCGCCTACATCGGCGATCTTGATGGAACCGTTTACGCCTTGGATCTGAAATCGGGCGAGAAGAAGTGGGACTATAAAACAGAGGCCGGTTTCATCGCCTCGCCGGCAATTCGCGAAGGCTTACTCTACATCGGCGATTATGACGGGCGGTTTTACTGCTTGGAGGCCGCGAGCGGCAAGCTGCGATGGGGCTACGACACGGGAGCGGAAATCGACTCGTGCGCGAATTTCTACAAGGGCAATGTCTTGGTCGGGTCGCAGGACGCGACGTTGTATTGTCTGGACGCAAAGACCGGCGGCCTCGTTTGGAAGCTCATGATCGATGACCAGATTCGATGCAGCCCGACGATCGTCGAAGATCGCGTCTTTCTTGCCGGCTGCGACGGCAAGCTGCACATTGTTGACCTTAACGATGGGAAGGACGTCGCTCAAGTCGAGATCGGCGGGCCGACGGGAGTGACACCCGCGGTGGTTGGCGACTTTGTTTACTTCGGCACCGAAGGGGGCGAGTTTCTTTGCATCAACTGGCGAGAAGCATCCGTGGCTTGGACATTCACGGGAAAGAATGGCCCCTCGTATCGCAGCTCCGCGGCCGCCTCGCCGGAGCAAGTCATTGTGGGCAGTCGCGCGAAGCGAGTTCATTCGCTGAACCCGAAGAACGGCGATGAATTGTGGACTTTCGCGACCAAACAGCGAATCGACTCCTCGCCGGTTATCGTAGGCGACCGGGTTTACGTCGGTTCGGTGGACGGTCGTCTCTATGGCTTGAACCGCAATAGTGGCGAGAAGGAATGGGAGTACGAAGCCAAAGGAGGCTTCACTGGTTCGCCGGCCGTCGTGGATGGTAAGCTGGTGATTGCGAGCGACGACGGCGTCGTGTATTGCTTTGGCGAGAAGAAGGAGTAACGAGATGTCTGCTGTTACTGACAAATTGCTGACGGTCGAGGAGTACTCCAAGCTAACTGACTTGGACTATCCGACTGAATTGGTTCGAGGGAAGATCGTTCGAATGAATCCACCGCAATCGAGGCATGGGCAAGTTTGCAGTCGTACTGATCGGATTATCGGAAATTTTGCGGACGCGCACGAGTTGGGGCATGTACTCAGCAACGATGCCGGAATCCTCACTGAGCATGATCCGGATACACTTCGAGGCGCAGATATCGCATTCTATAGCTATTCTCGCGTACCCAAGGAGCCCGTGGGCGATGGATATATTCCAATCGCACCAGACATCGCCATTGAGGTTCTGTCGCAAACGGATCGCTGGCCAAAAGTCCTTGCGAAAGTTGCGGAATACCTGAGCGTCGGCGTGCGGGTAGTTTGCATTCTTGACCCAAACAAATCAACCGTTCAATTGCATCGCGCGGACGGCGACATGGAGATTCTCGGTGCGAACCAAACCTTGAGACTGCCTGAACTCAGCAGTTCGTTTGCCGAACCTGTTTCCAGATTCTTCGCGTAAATGAAAGAAGGCTGAACCATGGCCACTGATTCCGTCAAAACCGAAGTTGGCAGTTACTTCATCTCCAACTATCCGCCGTTCTCGCAATGGTCGAAGGAGAATCTGCCGGATGTCGAAGCGGCAATGGCCGCGCCGCCGGCGGACGTCCCGCTGGGACTGTATCTGCACATCCCGTTCTGCCGCAAACGCTGCAAGTTCTGCTACTTCAAAGTCTTCACGGACAACAAAGCCAGCGAGATCGAAGAGTATGTCTCGGCTTTGTCGACCGAGATCGAGCTGGTCAGCCAGTTGCCCGTCATGGGTGATCGCCCGTTCCGGTTTGTGTATTTCGGCGGCGGGACGCCTTCGTTCCTTAGCGGAAAGCAACTCACGTCGCTCGTCGATCGGTTGCGCGCGAACATCAATTGGGACAAAGCCGAAGAGGTGACGTTCGAGTGCGAACCCGGCACGCTGTCCGAGCCCAAAGTGCATGCCATCCGTGAATTGGGCGTGACTCGGTTGAGTCTGGGTATCGAGAACTTCAGCGACGAGATTCTCAGCGAGAACGGTCGCGCTCACTTGTCCGGCGAAGTCTATAAGTGCTGGGATTGGATCACCGATGCTCAGTTCCCAAACGTGAACATCGATTTGATCTCCGGCATGGTCGGCGAATCGTGGGATAACTGGAAAGAGAATGTTCGCAAGACGATCGAGCTGTCGCCCGAAAGCGTCACGATTTACCAAATGGAGTTGCCTTATAACACGGTCTATTCCAAAGACATTCTCGGCAACGAGATCGAGACGCCGGTCGCCGATTGGCCGACGAAGCGAGCTTGGGTGGATTACGCCTTCGACGAATTGGCGGCCGCCGGATATCACGTGTCGAGTGCTTACACGATGGTGAAAGATCCGAAGAAAGTGAACTTCAGCTATCGCGACAATTTGTTTGGCGGCTCCGATTTGCTCGCCACGGGCATCGCCAGCTTCGGGCACATCTCGGGCGTCCACTATCAGAATCTGCCGGAGTGGCAGGATTACATCGGCTCGCTCGCCGCCGGCAAGTTGCCGCTGGGGCGCGGCTTGCGGCCGACGAAGCATCAGCTGTTGGTCCGCGAAGTGATTTTGTTGCTGAAGCGCGGCTATCTCGATGCCGGGTACTTTCGCAACAAGTTCGACGTCGAGGTATTGGAAGAGTGGAGCGATGTCTGGAAGATGCATGCCGAGGAAGATATGTTGACCGTCGATGGCGACCGGATCGAGCTGACTCGCAAAGGCTTGCTCCACGCCGACGCGTTGCTGCCGGCATTTTTCGAGGAGGAGCATCAAGGGGTGCGCTATACATGATCAAGAAAGGAACGAACGGTGACAATTGACAAATTGAAAGAGTTTTATAGCGCTGAGCGTTTTCGTCCGTTCGTCTTTCGGATGCCTGACGGACGAAAGATCCCCGTGCATAGCCGCGAGTTTATTCTGCCCGCTCCGAGCGGTAGGACTGTTGTCGTGTTTCAACCGGACGATACGATGAACATCATCGATCTCTTGCTCGTGTCGGACTTGGAAATCACGTCGGTGAAGAAAAGTGGCAATGGCAAACGGAAGTAATCACGATGAGCTAAGGGAAACGCCCGTCGATCAATTGACGTTTATGATGGGAGAATTCGCGGCGATCTTTCCGACGGATCGGCAATACGCCAAGAACCACATGTGGGCGATGACGCAAGCCGAGGGCGTCTATCGCTTTGGTTTCGCGGCCTACGCCGTCCGGTTGCTGCAAGATGTTTACTTTTTGGAGTGGTCGGTCGACGCCGGAGTCGCGTTGGCCGAACGGCAAGAGATGGGAGCCATCGAAAGCAAGAAAGCCGAGAGCGCCTTGTACTCGCCGATCGCTGGCCGTTTGCCGAGATTCAACGACGAGTTGCTATCCGATCCGTCCACGATCAATGTGGACAAGTACGGTGGGGGATGGTTGTTTGAGATCGAAGGCAGCGGCCACGAGTTGCTGTCGGCCGCGGATTACGTCGAACATCTGGAGTCCGTGTGGGAAGTAACGCAACGGACCATCAAAGGACAATTGAACTAATATAGTCGTCTTTCGCTCCGCGAAAGACGACATTCCGGAAAGCCCAGCCTCATGGCCAAACGAATCGCAGTCGTCGTCTCGCAAGGACAAAGCCAAAACCCGGCCAAGCGCGGGCTCGAGGAAGATGTCGTCGCGGCGCTGATCATGGAGTCGGGGATCGAAGTCACCGTGATCCCGCATCTGTACGACTTGAAGCCGGACGGGACGGGCATGCTGGCGCTGGACGGCATCAAGGGCAACATGATCGTGTTGTCATGGCTTTATGAGCGAGGCGCGCGTTGGATCCTCGACCGCAACAACATTTGTGGCCAAGTCGGACAGACGTTGATCAAGGCGGATGAGCCGGACGACGAGGATGACGAAGACGAGATGGAGGCGGGAGACGACGGCAAGCTGCGGGTGATCGATCAGCGCGCGATACCGAACCGGCGCATTTACTGCATCGATCTTCGTGTGCATAACGCCGCCCAGCCGTACATCGACGAGATCAAACGCATCGCGGACGAGAACACGCAGAAGCTGGTGCAACTTGGCGACTGGCTTCAGGGTACGGCGAAGCCGGAGCAGCTGGAGCGGTTCGCCAATCCGACCAATACGACGGCGCTCGGCGGTAACGGCAACGGCAAGAGCCCTCACGAAGCAGCCGCTGACGAACCGTTGAAACCGGCGGACGTCATTCGCATCGAAGAGACCGGCGATCGCCGCTGGTATCCCGTGATCGATTACAGCCGCTGTACGAATTGCATGGAGTGCATCGACTTCTGCCTGTTCGGCGTGTACGGCGTCGATAGGGTCGAGACGATCTTGGTCGAACAGCCCGACAACTGCCGCAAAGGCTGTCCGGCGTGCAGCCGCGTCTGTCCAGAGAACGCGATCATGTTCCCGCAGCACAAGACACCAGCGATCGCGGGAGCTGCGGGCGGGCTCGTCGGCCTGAAGATCGATCTCTCCAAACTTTTCGGAGCACCGGACGAAGGCAAATCGGCGGAAGAGATCGCGGCGCTCGAACGCGACGAGCAACTGGTCCTC
The DNA here is from genome assembly GCA_027622275.1 of Planctomycetota bacterium. GTDB lineage: Bacteria > Planctomycetota > Planctomycetia > Pirellulales > Pirellulaceae. The sequence continues at coordinate 16,897 of JAQBZB010000004.1, forward strand.
GCGGGCCGCGAGGCGGTCGGCATGACCGTCGGCATACGCAAGCGGCAGGAAGGCAAATCCGAAGAACCACGCGACGAACTGGACGATCTCATCGATGGTCTCGACGAGTTGGACCTGTAGAGTTTATATTTGTCGCAATCATTAGGATTGCTCGGCTCTCAGCTCCCTACACGGATGTTGCGAATGTCCAGACGGAACAAAAAGCAGAAGGCTCGTGAGTCGAATTCGCAGTTGCTGCAGAGGGCGGAACGCGAATTGGCCAAAGGCAATGCCAAGACAGCGTTGAAGGACGCCAAGGTGGCGTTCCGCAACGATCCAGTCCCCGACGCGAGAAGGTTGCTCGAAACCGCTTATGCCGGTCGCGTCGAGCAACTGCATCGCCAAAATCTGCTCAGCGAAGCACAAGCTGTGTTGCGAGATTTGCTCGACTTCAAGCCAGTCGATCCCAATGTCTGCGAGCGACTGCCGCTGCTGCAAGTTCTCGTCGGGGACAAAGCCGCTGATCCGGCCGTCGTATTCGCGCGGCAACCCGAGCTGCTCAATGAACTGACAGACAAAGCCATTCTCGATTGGAAGGCCCTCGCTCCTGAGTACGCGGACCTCCCGCGTCAAGTTGCCGCCGTCCGTGACGCGTTGACGGCCATCGAATCGGGAGAAGATGAACGCGCGACGGAACTCTTGCAGGAAATCCCGCGCACCTCGCCGCTGGGTGATTGGAAGCTGTTCGCGCGTGGTCTTTCGGCCTTCTATCAACAAGACAAGGACCGTACGGCCGCGAATTGGCAGCGGCTCGATCCGGCCCGGCCGGCAAACCAAATCGCGCGGACGTTGCAAGCTGCGGCCGGTGACATGAGCGAGCAAGCTGCGGCCGATGTCGAGCGCGGCGTCAAACGACTGAATGCCCGGCTTGGCAGCGGACAGGGCTTTGAGCAACTCGCGTCGCTCTCCCAGTCGTGGCGATCCGGCGATTGGCGCACGTTCTGTGATGAGTTGCGGCGTTTTCGCGCGCGGCACGGCACGGCACACACGGCGACATTGCAAAGAATTGCCGAACTTGCATGGCGCCGCGCTGTCCGAGAAAGCGACTACGATTTCTTCGCGCGATTGAAGGGTTGTCTGCCCGCGCCGGAACTCGATCCGAAGTGGAGCCGCGCCTGGGCCTTGTTCTCAGAACATTCCCGCGACGGGGACGTGGATGCGGTCGAAAAGGCTTGGAAGGCCTACGCCCTTGACGTTCGTGGCGTGTCTTGTTTGCGCGATGACGAACGGCCGATTGCCGAGGGGCTCGTCTATCTGCGGCTGGGAACCAAGTTCATCGAATTCGCCGAGTACAATGCGTCGCGTATGCTGGCCCGCTGGGCCGGTGACGACGAGGAAGATCAACTGCGCAAGGATGCGGCCGGATTCCTCCGGCAAAGCATCGAAGCTTGTCCCCGCCTGGAAGACGCCTATCGCGAACTCGCCGAGCTGCATGAGGAATCGGAAGATCTCGACAAGGCGGCGGCGGTTTATAAGAAGCTGCTGAAGCAGGTGCCGGACGACTTCGATTCGCACATCTGGCTCGCGCGGTTTTATCTCGAACAGGAGGAGCCCGAGTCGGCGAAGGTGTATACCTCCGGAGCCCGGCGTCTGAAGCCACGCGATCCGCAGTGCGTGGCACTGGCTTGGTCGCAGCAACTTGCGACCGTTCGTCACCTCGCGAAGAAACGCAAGCTGGATGACGCCCGCGCCGAATTGAAGAAGCTGCACGAGATTCGCCCGGCGGAAATCGACTTGTCCTTGTTGGATGTGGTCGCCGCGGCGATCGAGTTTAAGGCGAAGAACCCGGAAGCAGCAAATAAGTTTGTCGACGACGCGCTCGCGAGGTTCGAGGAACCGACGGCGGTTTGGCTGCAGATGAGTTGTGCGGCTGCCCGTTACAGTTTGCCGAAGGAGATCAAGAAGCAGTTCGACGAGCGTTTCAAAGAAGCGATTCAGCAGCCGCCCACCAGCCAGACGGCAGGGTACTTGGCAAAGTTCTTCGCGTCGCTCAAGAGCAATCAGATCAATTACACGGGCCGCGCGACGCAGGAAAGGCTGGCGCTGGCCTATCTCGCGCGGACCACCAGTATTGCATGGACGGAGAGCGATCTCTGTCAGGTTTGTGAGTTTTTATTCATGTGCCCTCGCCAGCACAGGCTGGTCGAAAAACTATCGGAGATCGGACTCGCGCTGTACCCCAAGAGCCCGCGGCTGCTGTTCTGTGCCGGCACGGCTGGGACGCGGCTGGGGCCGCACTGTTGTGATGTCGATCACGTGTTGAAGTGTTTGCGTTCCGCGATCGAGCTGAACGGGCAAGCGTCGCTGCCCATGAATTCGTCTCAGGTCGAATCGGCCCGCGAGTCGCTCAGCGACTTGGAAGATTTCGCCGAACGTAAACGGAACATCGGGTTTGGCTTCCGGGCTTACGAGGACGATGCGGACGACGAGTTGGACGGCGATGATGATGATGATTTCGACGACGACGATGACATGGATTTAGGCGGCATCGACATGCTGCCGCCCGACATTGACGTGGATAAAGTCATCGATACCATGCCGCCGGAATTGAAGAAGCAGATGAAGCAGGTCGCTGCCATGGCTGGCATGAGTCTCAAAGATGTAATCATGGGCACGCTCAGTATGGGCATCGCTGAAGAACTGAAGAAGCAATCGCAGCCGCGCGGTGGCGGACGCACTCCACAAACCAACCAAACCAATTTCGGATTCGCAGACGATGAATGATCCGTATCAAATACTAGGCGTGAGCCACGCCGCCGACGAAGCTGCCGTCCGGGCTCGCTATCTTGAATTGGTCCGCCAGTTCCCGCCCGACCGTGAACCGGACCGGTTCGCCGAGATCCATGAGGCATACGATCGCGTCCGCGATCCCGTGGTTAGTCTAGAGCACCGGCTGTTCGATGTGTCGGCACCCTTCACGTTCGAATCGCTGATCGCCGATGCACGGCCGGACGTGCGAAGCTCGCGTCTGCCGACTGAGCTGCTGTTATCGTTGGCGAGGCCATGACAAGATCCTGGTGGGAGAACGAAGATGTCTTGCAGCGGTTTCGCGAGTGGCTGTCGCAAACCGGGCAGGAAGCTGCATCGCTCCAGCGCCGCGAGAGAAACACGCGGACGCTGAGTGACGATGCGGAATTCCCGGACGAAGCAGAATGGCCCGCCGATCGCGAAGGGCTGGACGATGTGCAAGAGTTCGAGGAGACGACGCACGACGAAGTGGGCGAGCACGATCCGGCTGACGAGTCCGCGCCCGAATTGCCGTCCGTCGGCCTGATCGAGCTGATCGAAGCCTTTACCGCGCTGCGCCACGAAACGAAGCTGCAAACGAAAGGGAGCCGCTCCCTGGAAGACTCGCTGCAATCCGCGTTGCAAGGATTGAACAGCGCGATCCACCAATTTGAAACGGTGCGGTCGCGCGAGGAAGAAGCCACGGTACGTGCAGCCAAGCCGTTCGCCGAAGCGCTCGCCAACTTGGACGAAGCGCTGGACCGCGGAGCGGAGGCCATCGCGTCCAGCCACCGGCAAGCCACGCAAGCCGTGCCGCGGCAACTGCGCGACTCGCTGGACGAGCGGTTTCAGCAGCTCGCTTGGTGGCAGCGGTGGCTCGCCCGCGGCTGGCACCGGCAAGTTCAAACCGTCTGCCAGCAAGAAGTCGTGGCGGCGATGAATCAATCGCTGAATCGCGTGATGGAAGGGTACGGCCTGATTCAGGCCCGCTTACGGCGCGTCATGCAGGAGCAGGGAATCGAACGCATGGCGTGCGTCGGAAAACCCACGGACCCAACTCGGATGACCGTCGTGGAATTGGTGGACGATCCCGCGGCGGAACCGGAAACGGTGCTCGAAGAAGTCCGCCCCGGCTACAGTTTTCGCGGCACCGTTATCCGCTTCGCCGAAGTCCGCGCCGCCAGGAAGCTTGAAGTGCCCGCCCAGGATGCAGAATATGAGATTGTATAACGAAGACTTACTGTCGCTACTCGCACGACCAGGAAAGGGTTAAATATGGAAACAATTCTCGGCATCGACCTCGGCACAACCAACAGCGTGGTGTCGGTAATCCAGGATGGCAAGCCCATCGTCCTGCGCGACGGCGCGGGTTCGTACATCCTTCCTTCCGTTGTCGGCTTCGATCAAGCCGGCCGCTTGCTCGTGGGCCAGGAAGCACGCAACCAGGCTCTGCTTGCTCCGGAACGAACCGTCAAATCCATCAAACGCCAGATGGGCGACGAAACGAAAACCACGCTCGGCGACCAGCAATACTCGCCGCAAGAAATCTCCGCGATGATTCTGCGGACGCTGAAGGAGCGGGCGGAGCGATCGCTCGGCCAGCCATTGTCCAAAGCCGTCATCACCGTCCCGGCGTTTTTCAAGGACAAGCAACGTCAGGCAACTCGCGAGGCCGGGGAACTGGCGGGACTGGAAGTCATCCGCATCATCAACGAGCCGACGGCGGCCTCGCTGACTTACGAGCCGCATACGGAGAAGAACGAGCGGCTGTTGGTGTACGACCTGGGCGGCGGGACGTTCGACGTGTCGATCGTGCAGATCGAGCGGGGTGTGGTCGAAGTCCTTTCCAGTCACGGCGACACGCACCTGGGCGGCGACGACTTCGACGAGTTGCTGTTCGAATACGTGCGCGAGCAATTCCAGGACGAGTACGGCGTCGATTTGAGCGAGTCGCCGGTCGCCCGCTCCAGGCTCTTGCAGGCGGTCGAGGAAGCCAAGAAGCGTCTCTCGGAGGAAGCTTTCACGACGATCGCCGAAGAGTTCATCGCCACCAAAGACGCCACGTCGCTCAACTTGAACATGGAGATTAAGCGGCTGGACTACGAAGATCTGATCCGGCCGCTGCTCGACAAGACCATCGCTTGCGTCGATGCCGCCTTGGAAGATGCGAAGCTCACCGCGAAGCAGATCGACCGTGTCATCCTGGTCGGCGGCAGCAGCCGCACGCCATTGGTACGGCAGATCCTGATGGACCAACTGCAGCACGAGCCGCACTTGGAAATCGACCCCGATTTGTGTGTGGCGATGGGAGCGGCGGTGCAAGGCGCGCTGATCGCGGGAGTGGATGTCGGTCCGGTGCTGGTCGATATCACGCCACACACGCTCGGTATCCGCTGCGTCGGCGACTTGCACGGACGCTACACCAATCGGTTGTTTTCGCCGGTCATTCCCCGCAATACGCCGCTGCCGGCAACCCGGTCCGAGATCTACTACACCGGTGCCGATGGCCAGGAAGTTGCACAGATCGAGGTGTATCAAGGCGAACATGACGATGCCACGTTCAATGAACAGGTGGGAGAATTGTTGCTGGAGGGGTTGGCGGACGATGCCGAAGCCGGGAGCGAAATCCTGGTGCGGTTTCGACTCGACCTGGACGGCATTCTGACCGTTGCCGCCGCCGAACGTGACACGGGCTTGGAGAAGCAGGTCACCTTGGAGAACGCAATCACGCGCTTCCGTGCGTCCAGCCGCGAGGAGGCGAAGGCAAAACTCGCCGCCATGTTCAGCGACTCCAACGCGGAAGCATTCGGGAGCGAGTCGTTGCTCTCCGCCGCAAGTCCCGATGCAGTGGGCGATGACGACGGTGCCGAGGCTTCGCTCGTCGCCGAACTGTTAGCCAAAGCCCGCCGCTTGCTCGCCAACGCGCCGAGTGAAGACGCGGACGAGATGCGTGAATTGATTACGGCGTTGCAAGAAGCAACTGCCTCGGGCAACACCGACCGAGCCGTGTCAATTGCAGATCAGCTCTCCGACTTGGTGTTCTATTTGGAGGATGCGTAGCCAGCTTCCATATCTTCCTGACACCCATGTTCTTGACACGTCTTCTTAACATTCCTGCCGATGCTCAACTTCGACTCCTTCCGCTGTCCCACTTGCAACGCCCGGCAAGACCCTGCGCCTGAATGCCGGCGCTGCAAATGCGATCTATCATTGTTATTGTCGGCGTTGCAGCGCAGCGAAGGTCTGTACGAAGAATGTCTGCGTCATTTTGCCGAGGGGGACGTTAACGCCGCGGAACAGGCAGCGCTGCGGCGCTGGGAACTATCTCCCGACGCGGACGCCGCGCGGCTACTGGCCACGGCTTACCTATTGCAAGGCCGTTACCAGGCGGCGCTCGATATCCGTGAAGCCAACCGGACGTAAACGCTTCCCATCGTCTATTCTTCCCAAGCATCCGCCAGAGCAAACAGCCGCGCGAGTGGAAGCTCGAATCCGGGCAGCAAAGGCGTCGCGTAGACTTCCTGTTCTTGGACGACCTTCGAATCGCAAGTGTCGTTCCGTTTGCAATGAACGGTCATCACTCGCCGAAAACGATCGATAATCCAGTATTCCTGGATGCCGACGTTCAGATACTCGTCACGTTTTTCCTTGTAATCACGTTCGCGGTTGCGTCGTCCGGACGAAACGAATTCAACGGCGATCGTGGGGACTTCTCCACGTCGCGGCAGCCGTCCAAGTCCGGCCCAGATGACCCGGTCGGCGCGTCTGCGATCGCGGGCGACGCGAATATCATGTTCGTGAAGCGTCTTGTCGAGAGCTTTCCCAGCAGGATGCTGCTCGCGATATGATCGCAGTAAAAATCCTAACTCTTCGTTCGGATCACGGTCTTCTTCGAGTGGGGCAGGCGTCACGATCAACACTCCTCGGATCAGTTCATATCGCCAGCCAGCCTCACCTTCCGCCGCATCAAACTCGTCGGGAGTGATCAGCATTCCGTTGGCATCGGGGCCAAGCCGTAGTGGTAGTGTTTCGACGGACATCGTGTGCTTCCAAGAAATGAAGTGGTTACCTAACAACTGATTCTACTGCAACGGAGCCGACGGGACGACATCCTTTTTGCAGCGAACGGATTTTCCAGACAGCCGCCTTGCTCAACCAGTTCCGCCGCGCGACGAATCGTTTCACTCGTCGTTTGGCAAGGCATCGGCGTCGCCGGAAGAGTCGGGCGGCTGCTGTTTTGCTTGCGGAATCGGATACCGCACTCCTTGATGCAGGAGAATCTGGTCGGACAGAACATTCCCGTTTTGATCGCGGAAATCGCTGGCGATCGGCGAGCCAGATGGACCGCGATGCGTTCCGGGGGCGTAACGTAACTGGGCGCCGGGGCTCCAAAGAAAAGGTTCACTTCTCACAAGCCGCGGCTTTCCGAGTGCCAGCCCTTCGCCGAGCATCGAGCCCATACCTTCTGACTCCAATGGATGCGGGGATCGCGGCGGGGACAGCCCTTCGCCGAGCATCGGCATCACGCCTCCTGCCGCGTCCATGTTGCCCATTCCCATCGCGTCATCGTCCCAGAATTCCTCATCAACTCCGTTGGGAAAATAGACGAACTGGTCTTTGCTGTAAGGGTCAAGCGGCAATGTTTCGAACGTATCGCCCAGTAATTGGTGCAACGAATCGGGAAGCTCGCCATTCTGCTTGCGCCAGGCGATGAGGGCGAGTTGTAGTTGCACGGCGTTTCGCTGGACTTGGTTCTCCTGTTCCCAGGCGACAAGCTGCACGGCGAATTGCGCTGTCACCACGTCCAGCCACGGTGATGTCATTAGCCAAGTTTCGACATCCGTGCTCCGAATGAGGTTTCGTCGTCCGTTGCTTAATGTCAGCTGCACGTCCCAAGGCAATATCGACTGGGATTTTGGCGGAATTCGTGGCCCACGAGCGCGGATTTCTCGAATGCCCTGTAATTCCGCTTCGGTGTAGACATCCAGCAGTCGCGACATCCGCCAACGCTCCCAAGGAAGTAAGCTGCCCAGTGTCTTGAAGGCATTTCGTTGGGTGGCATCCATTTCATCTTGCGACCTCATGGCCCGATCCTCGAGTGCGATGAGTCGTTGCGCGTTATGTCTGTGCTCGGTGACCGACGCCTCCCAATCGACAGGGTTAGCCGCCGACCAAGTCCGGAGTCGTTCGAGAGCCTCTTGAAGCAGTTCCAGATTCACCGACCGGTGATCTGCCCAGGCGGGAAGTACGGGGTACAGCTGCTGCTCAACAGCCAGACCAAGCAAGCGATATGCCTCCTCCGAGTGCTGCTGATAGAAGTGCGAAGTCAATCGCAGCAAACCATCATGCAACTCAGCCGCGCCTTGCAAGTCGCCTTCCTCGGCGCGCGCCTTAGCCTCCGCCAGCACGCCTCTTGTCAGCTGCTTTCCGTCAAACACGCTTGGCGGTCGCGTTTCGTCGTCCCAATGATGGAAGCGGCAAGTCGCGCGCTGGCTGGCGGCGATGAACAAATCGATCCCCTCTTGCCACCCGCTGTCGCGCGACGATATCGTTGTCGCGTCAGCTTCGTCAAAAGCCAGATGTGGACGCAGTAGGCTATCGGCTTCCCGATACATTGAGGCTGTCTCGCGTGCGGCAGGCGAAGCATCGGGCGTTCGAATTGCCGGATCGAAAGACAGCTTCACCGCCGGGATTTCGTACACGCGATATGCCGCCGTTGCCGCGACCACACAAAGCAATGGCGCAATGATTGTCGCCGCCGTGATGATTCGCACTCGCCACGTCTGGCGTTGCTGGATCCACTTGGGGGCGAACAGCCAACTCGCCCAGAAGAACATAAACGGCAACGGCAGCGCGCAAAGCATCCACGGCACTCCGAGGCTTACCATGAAGCCGGTCCATAGATAGAGCAGGATGCTGCACAGCGCGGCTGTAAAGACCGCTACAATTCCGCTGCGAATGAGGATCGAGCACAACTGCCCCGATGCAAACATCACGAGAGCAAAGCCAATCGACACAGCGCTGGTCGTGCGCGTGTAGTCGAACGGTTGGCGACGCTCGAATGCTTGTAGCGAAACGGCGAATGTGGCCATAGCGATGAGAATCGCTGCCCAGGCAACTTGCCGGGACAACCAGACTAGCTGGGGACGAACACCATGTTCCGTGAAGAATTGATACTGTCCTTGCCGCTGATCCGCGGCGAAGGCGTTGGCACCAATGATCGTTGCCAACACAGGCAATAGCCCTAGATAGGCCTGGGGCCCGAGCTGCGAGATCGCCATCCAACTGCCGAGCACGACGTACCCCAGCACACACCAAAACATGGTCGTCCTGCCCTGTCGCCATTCGTGCCACATCAGACGCGTGAAGACCGTTAGCCGTGTCGCGGGAGTCGATCGACTCTGAATCGCCGCGTTCAATCGCGCCAACCGCGTCGCCGGTGACGTCCAATGAATCGGACGCTCGTTGAACCATTGGCGACCGAACTTGGCCGCGACGAAGAGGGTTAGCAACGCCACGCACGCACGCAGCGGGAGCGTGCTGAAGTATTCATTGACTTGGTGTTCGTAGAGATCCTGGAAGGCCACCGTCAGGCTGAGCGAACCGCATCCGAGCAATGCGACAGTCACGCCGCTGACAATCGCCGCCGGTAACACTCTTCGCAAAACCAAGGACCCCAAAACGGCCCAAACCAGAACTTCAAGCGTCGTGACGATGCCACCTGCCCATAGCTCCAAGTGCCACGTCGCATCCGGCAACTGCCAGCTCGCCATGGCGAACGCCAGCAACCACAGCACGGGAAACAACAGTAGCGCACTCACCGTGCCGAATGCGAACTTGGCAAAGAAGACTCGCCCGGCAGAAACTGGCAACGATTGCTGGAACGGAAATGTCTCCGCCTCGTGCTCGCCCGCGAACAAGGCCGCTCCGCAGCCCAGCGAGTAGAGTACGGGAACGCTCAACGCCACCGTGAACAGCCTGTTCGACAAGTCGGCAACGCCATTCAGCGAGCAATAGATCAGCACCGCTGCCTGAAAGATCAAGCCCGCCAGGGCGATCGCTGTCCACAACGCCCGTTGTTGGCGGTACTCTTTCCAAACCAAACGCCAGAAGATGGCTGTGTTCATGGTGATGCTCACACGAGTTGTTCAATCGCTTCGGAAGTCGAACTCCCGCCCTCATTCCGCATATAGGCCACGAAGATCTCTTCGAGGCTAGGAGTGCGGACGTCGACGTGCTCGACCGCTTCATGTTCGCTGAGCCGCTGGAGCGAATCACGCTCGCCGTTTCTCACCAACAGCTGCCACTGACGAGCCCTTCGACGTTGACGAAGCAGTTCACCGGCAACCAACGGTGGCACGGCCGAGGTATCGGACAGCGTGATCGTCAACTCTTGCACTTCGGCCTTCAGCTTCTCCAGCCGCTCGACGACAATCAGCTTCCCTTGACGCATGATGCCCACGACGTCGGCGACTCGCTCGACTTCGTGGATCTGATGGCTGGACAGGAACACCGTCTTCCCCGACGCCGCCCGATCGACCATGCTTTCCAAAAACTCGCGGCGAATCATGGTGTCCAAACCAGAAGTCGGTTCGTCCAGGATCAGCAAGTCGGGATCGTGTCCCATCGACAGCGCCAACGCGACTTTGGCTCGCATTCCTTTGGAGAGCGTCTTGAGCTTCTTGTTTGTTGGCAGGCCAAATCGTGCGATCAACTCTTTGTAGGTCCGCCGGAAAGTGCCTCCGTAGAAACCGGCTGTGAACCAGCCGATCTCGTCGACCGTCATCCACTCGTACAGCGTCGGCCGCTCGGCGACGTAACCGACGCAACGGCGGATCTCCAGCGAGTGTTTGACGCTCTCCATCCCGAACACCGACGCGTGCCCCGCATCCGGTTCGGCCAGCCCGAGCAGAATGCGGATCGCCGTCGACTTGCCGGCACCGTTTTCACCGAGCAGCGCGAACACGATGCCCGGAGCAACTTCGAGCGACACGTCATCCAATGCCAGCTGCGAGCCAAAACGTTTCGTCACGTGGTCAAGCCGAATCGCTGTCGACATGATTACCTCCCATCCCGCAATACGGAAGTTAGTTGTTTCTCGATGATCTGCCGCAACTCATCCCCCTCCAAGCCGCTTTGCTTGGCTTCGACCAACGCCTGGCGGATGCGGTCTTGGATCATTTTTTGACGCTCGCTTTTGCATTGCTTCACGGCGTCGTCGGCGACTTCGAGCCCCATCCCCCGCACTTGTTCGAGGACGCCGTCGGCTTGAAGTTGTAGATACGCTCGCGCAACGGTGTTCGGGTTGATCGCCAGCTCGCGAGCCATCTCCCGCACCGAAGGCACGAGATTCCCGGGCTTCACCGCGCCCTGTGCGACCGCAAATTTGACTTGCCGCACGACTTGATCGTAGATCGCAATGCCGTTCGAAGGATTGATGTTCAGGAACATAAATGGTGTCCTCTGTACTGTGGTGCTAGTACAGTAGGTTGGCGTCGCGGGATTGTCAAGCAGGTTTTCACGAAGACTTTTGCGCCGCGACGGTCGAGTTCGGTTGAATCGACGAAATGGTGAAGCCAGGTTACAGGAGACTTCCAGGCGAAGTACCAACGGGCACGGTCATGACTTTCGTTTTCAAAGAGCGCAGTGTTTGGTCGACTCCTTTGACCAGACGAGGTTGGTTTTTCCCCGCCGCGGAGCAAATACATGTGTCGTGCGTGCGGACGTGCGGACCACTGTGTTATCATAGATGTGCCGCGAGGGTGCCGAGGTGGTTGAGTCGCTCGATTCTGAAGGAAACAAGCATGGGCTGGATGTACTTACTTGTCGCGTGTGTGTTTGAAGTGACCTGGGTTGTGAGCATGAAGTATAGCGAGGGATTCACGCGTCTCTGGCCATCCGTTGTGACACTGGTAGGCGCCCTGATCAGTTTCGTGTTGCTCGCGCAAGCAGTTCGCACATTGCCTGTCGGAACGGGCTACATGGTGCTGAACGGAGCTGGGGCGGTGGGGGCCTTGATCTTTGGAATTCTACTGTTCGGTGAATCGACTCATCCATTTCGCATCGTCTGTGTCGTTCTCATTCTGGCGGGCACTCTTGGGCTGCGAATTCAAATGTCGCCATGACATCAACGGTTTCCCTGTATCGCTTGACCGGGGACTACGAGACCTCCTGACATGCCGGGTTTCGACCATCCGCAAGACGCCGTAGTCATCACGGGGACGAGTTCCGGTATCGGCGCGGCAACCGCCAGGTATCTCCACGAGCGAGGCTACTTTGTCTTCGCGGGAATCAGACAACAGCAGCAGGCTGATGCGTTGACGGCGAGCGTCGGCCGCGATGCGAATCTCCTTCCTGTCGTCCTCGACGTCACGAGACAAGACGATATCGTTCGTGCCACCGAGATCGTCCAGGCGACGCTATCCGCGAGAGGATTACGGCTGGCGGGTCTGGTCAACAATGCCGCTGACGAACACCTCGGACCGGTTGAAGTTCTATCGCTCGAAGTCTTTCGCCGCGAGATCGAAGTCGGTTATCTCGGTGCGGTTGCCGTGACCAAGGCTTTCTTGCCGATGCTACGGTCGGCGGCGGGCCGGATCATTAATATGAGTTCGGTGAATGGGCGATGTACGTTCAAGTATCACGCCACGACGTGTGCCACCAAGTACGCGATCGAGGCATTTTCCGACGCCCTGCGGATGGAAGTGCGGCCGTGGGGCATGCACGTGTCGATCATCGAGCCGGGACCGATCGACACGCCCTTGATGCGCGAGAAGCTGGTCGAAGAATTCACGCGCAAGCTCGCGGAGTACCCGCAGGACCAATTGAATCTGTACTTCAAGGACTTTGCGGCCGCGATTCAGCACGTCGAAGCGTTTGTCGAACGAATTTCAGTACCGCCAAGAGGACCGCTGGACAAGCTGCGCCGCTTGATCAACGGGCAAGGATGGTTGCATTCGCCATTGGACGTCGCGCGGGTTATCGAACAAGCCCTCACGAGTCGAAGACCCAAAACTCGCTACTTGATTGGCACGCAAGCCAAGTTGATCCATGCCGCCCGTCGCCTCTTGAGCGACCGCGCCTTCGACCGCGTGCTCGGCGAGAAGGTGTTTGACTTTTGAGTCTGGCCGGTCTACGGCGCCGGCGGCAATGTTCCTGAATAGCCGTATTTCTCGAAGTAGGGGCACCATCTGGCAGACACGTCCGATTCGACCTCCGCGGTCGCTTGATGTCGATTCGGTTCGTAGTTGCGATGCGCTGACACATACTCTTCAATCAGCGGCCTCAGTTGATCGAAGTCGCCGAGATGCAGCCGCTCATAGATTGACTGCGTTGTCCCCACCATATCGTTGACCAAGTCCTCGTAACGAACGTCGATCAATCGACCCGACGGCACCAAGTCGCGGGTTGCTTCCAGCCGCTCGTGCATCTGCATAAACGTCGCGAAGACGAATTCATTCAGATCGACGAAACGCGGCGTCTGGTAGCCGTGCGTCGCGAATAGCGACTTCCACAACCGGACGGTCGAAAGAAACACCGCCGTGGGATGCCGTACGAGATTGATGAAACGGGCGTCGGGGAACATCTCCAGCAACACGGGCAAGCGAAACGTGTGGGTCGGTGATTTGAGAATCAATCGTCCAGGCTTGCGGTAATGGAGACCCTTCAGGAAAGCCAGCCAGGTCCGCTGCCACTGTTCACGTTGCCGCGACGATACAGACTCAAGCGCGAGTGACTCGACAAACGCCGGCTGACGATTTGGGAAAGCGATTGTGGCGTACAGACTTGGAACGCCGAGATTGCAAAGCGCGAACTCGTCTTCTTGCGGCGCGTCCCAAGTCACGGGCATTTGATCCGGCGGACGGTTTGCCGGCAACGCGAAGGTGGTCCACGGCTTGAACCAGCGCTCGGTCAACAGAAAGTGGCCGGGCACAAAACACTGGTAATTCGTCGGGCAAGTGTGCCTGGGGTCTAACGCGAGCAACTCGTGCAGGAGCGTCGTGCCGGTGCGCCAGTGCCCGATGATGAACACCGGATCCTGCCGCAATTCCAAATGCCTGAGTCGCGAGCGATACAGTAACGATTGAACGGCACTAAGGCTCGAATTGCCCAGTGCAAATGCCAGGTCAACACAACAACCGAGCCAGTGGCTCGGCGACACTTGCCATCGATTCGCGTTCAGGATGCGAACGAGCCCCCAAAATTCCGCGCCGCTCCAGATCACGGCCTGATACCACGGCGGTGGCGGAAACTCTCCTTCCGTTTTTGGCATATCCGACGCCTCGTGGGGCAAAACAACAAAGCCGTTATATCGCGTACTGTCGGTATTCTAGCCTGACCAATTCTGCTTATCTGTCACTCTCACGTGTTTTGACACCCAAGTTGCGTCTGGAGCCCGGACGAATTAAAAGGGAAAGTGTCGGGATTGCTCCATTCCTGACGGACGGAGCCGCTGATTGGATCGAGCTGGATGTGGCTTGTCGAGCGATAAACAACTGGGACGCACCTATGGCAACATTTTTCAGCAGCCGCGATTCACGCGATACCCTGGAGGAAGCGACGCGGCCCTCCGCGCCGAACCCTGAACGCGTCTCGCGCCCCACCGAGACGCGACAAAAGGAAGCGGTCGAGCAGCTGAAGGCTCGGTTGGGGGAAGACCGCGTCACGCGCATCGCGCTCAACTTCCTGGATAAGTGGATGGGCGTGCATCTCAAGGACGGAGTCATCGACTGGATGCACGGCCGCCGGATTGGAATGTGTGGCCACGAGGCCGTCAACTTCGGCTCGGACAGCTTTTTGGGATTCGATCAAGACGCTCGAGTGCAGGCGGCAATCGTCGATGGTATGCGAGAGTGGGGCACTCACAACGGCGCGTCGCGAGCGTTCGGCAACATCGCGCTGTGCGAGGAGGCGGAACGGCGGCTGGCGAGCTGGATGGGCGTGGAAGACACTCTCATCTATCCCAGCGTCACGCTCGCCAACATCGGCCTGCTGCCCGCGCTCGCCGGTAAAGGTGACTTGTTGGTATTGGACCGCAAGTCGCACGACAGCCTGCACCAATCCGCCCGCATCGCGGAAGGCAACGGAGCGAAAGTCGTAATACTAGATCCGTGTAACGGCGTTGCGCTCCGCCAAATTCTCGAAGCCGAAGATTATGAAGGCTGCGTTGTTGCCGTCGATGGTATTTACAGCATGACCGGCGAGATGCCGCCTCTGGGCGAATTGGATGAAGTCACTCGGGCGCACGGTGGAATCCTGTACGTGGACGACGCCCATGGGACCGGGTTGGTGGGACCGAAGGGGCGCGGTGCCGCCAGCATGTTGCTCGACTCGCTGGACAACGCCTTGGTCGTCGGGTCGCTCTCGAAAGCATTCTCGTGCCTAGGCGCGTTCGTGACCTGCGACGCAAAACTGAAGCGCATTCTCAAGATTCGTTCCAGCACGTTCATCTTCGGCGGACCCGTTCCACCGCCTTACTTGGCTGGTATTTGCAAGGTTTGCGATATCCTCGAATCGCCGGAGCACGACGAGCATTTGCGACGGTTACGGCAGATGGTGGATCAGTTGATCAGCGGAATTCGCGGGCTGGGGCTAAAGATGTACGGCGGAGAAGCGGCGATCATCGCCGTCACGATTGGCGACATCGAACAAACGTTCAAAGCCGGCAAGGCGTTGTTCGACCGTGGATACTACGTGCAATCGGCGACCTATCCGGCTGTCCCGATCATGGGCGGCGTGTTGAGAATTCAGGTCAACGCCAATCACACTCCCGAGGATATTGCCGGGCTGTTGAAGGGCTTGGCCGAACTGAAATCCAAGTTTGGGTTGGGCGGCAACTGAAGCGCTGATTTTTCAAGCGTAAGACTTCAGCTCGCCACGCCGCCGAACATCGAGCGTGGCACAGTGAAACGATCCAAGAAACGGGTAGTAGTCTTCGAACGGGCAAGGAATCGGTTCGAATCCCCATTCGCGCAGCGCGCTGATCATCGGCTCCTGACGCTGTTCGACGATGACGCGTCTTTCATCCAGCATCAACACATTCATGCTGGCCCAACTGCTGATCAAACGGAGTTCCATCTTCTCACTTGGCACAGGCCGCGGAGCGATCAGGATATCCCAGTTTTGCAGACACGCGGGCAGGTTGGCCAGGTCCACCCAGTCGGGATTTACCAAGACCTTGCCTGGTGCCAATGGCATCAAGGTCGTGTCGATGTGCATGGCTTGCGGGCTGCGCGATTTGATCACGTGGACTTCGTAGTCTTCTCCAAGATGGCGGCGCAACCACTCGATACCGCACTCGTTCGTGACATGACTCATCTGCCCGATCAGATCTCGACCACAACGCACAAAGTCAGCGGCATCAAATGTCGGCTCAAACTCGGTCACGACAAACCGAATCTCATCATCGCCGTACTTCGAAGGCACAAAGTCGCTGTGATACAGGGCGTCCAACAACTGAGGTCGCGGAGCCGCCACCCACTTCGCCCCCTGCCGAAAGTACTCTTTGAACAACGACCGATAGGCTGAGGCTTCGAACAACCGGCTCCGATCCGCCATCGGTGCCTCGATGATCTCATGGCCAACGACGAGGAATGGATCGCGAGGATTCGTGGCGCTCGAGCCCGATGGCACCTTCCAGTCCGGCGTCCGAAACGGGACTTCGTAATCCACGATATCCGGCCGGCGAACCACGACCCCTTCCGCTTCCAGGAGGTGAATGAATTGGTCGAGACATTTCTGCGCCGCCTGCAACATCTCGGGCGGATAGGGCACACCACCAAGCTCTAAAATCGCCTGGATCAGCGACGAATCAGACGGCGGAAACGTGTGCTTGTTGATGATCTGCGAGTCAGGTAGCATCGCATGTTCGAGGCGGCCGACGATCACTTCTTCCAACGGATCCCACTCGTTATGCGAATTCACGGGACACTGTTTCGCGGGAGTACCTAACTTGCTGCCGTCGCCAGACATGAACCGCTCCGTATCGAAGATGCAAAAACTCACACACAGATTGTCGCAGAAGTTGCACATGCGCCGAGGCCGGACACGCTGTTCAAGGTTATCGCTCGTCAACTTCGTTGTTCGGCCGAGTCGAGGTGCTTCATCTCGCGATTTACCGGAGAACCGTTTCATCCGATTATACTGTATGGAAGTTCTCTACCGTCGTTTTCGAGATTCTGTTTCACCGCGCATCGATCGAAGTCGAAAGACTGAACATAACGTCCCTTTTGTTTGCCCAATGCAACCAGCACCGCTGGAGAGAGAGCATGCAGTTTTTCGTATTCCACTTGATGCCCTGGGACCGCTTGCCAGCCGACTTCGACGAGAAGTACAAGTCGGCGTGGACGTGGCTGCCCAATGCGACGTTCGAGCCGGTTCATGGCGGTGAGTTATACAATCGTTACTTGGACGAGCTGGTTCTCGCCGAGCCGCTGGGATTTGATGGCGTCTGTGTCAACGAGCACCATCAGAATGCTTACGGCACAATGCCCAGCCCCAATTTGATGGCGGCGATCCTGGCCCGGCAAACCAAGCGAGTGAAGATCGCGGTCGTGGGCAACGCCTTGCCGCTCTACAATCCACCGACGCGTGTCGCCGAAGAGTTCGCGATGATCGATTGCATCAGCGGCGGCCGGTTGATCGCGGGCCTGGTGGTGGGAGGCGGACCGGAATATTACAGCTTCACGGTCAATCCGACGTTCGCTCGCGAGATGTACACCGAAGCCTTGGATCTCGTGTTGCGTTGCTGGACCGAGCCCGGTCCCTTCGAGCACTATGGGAAACACTGGAAGCTGAAGTACGTCAATCCGTGGCCGCGTCCGATCCAAGAGCCGCATCCGCCGATCTGGGTGCCGGGCGCGGGCAGCCGTGAGACGATCGAGATGGTTGCCGCGCGGAGGTTCAGCTACATGGGCATCCCTTATTTCCATATCGATTTCTTCCAACGAAATTTCGATGCCTTTCGTGAAGCTTGCGAAAAGAACGGCTACACAGCCGATCCGTTGCAACTCGGCTGGCTCTGCCCGATCTATGTCGCCGAGTCGGACGAACAGGCTTGGGCCGAGTACGAACCGCACTTCACCTACTTTCGAAAGAAGTTGCTCAAAGGACTCACGGTGTTTCCACCCGGTTACACGAGCGCGAAATCGATGATCGGGATCAACCAGGCACTGAAACAGTTCTTGCTCAACGTCGAGACACGCGAGGAGATCGAGCGGGGCGCTTATGCCATTGTCGGCAGCCCCGCAACCGTTCGCGACAAACTGACCGAGTACGTCAAACGCTTGGGGGTCGGAAACCTGTTGGGGTTGTTCCAAATCGGCACCTTGCCGGCGGACTTGACGCGAACGAACATGACGCTGTTTGCCGAGAAAGTCATGCCCGCCCTGCGACAGAAGTTTGCGACCAGTCAAGGCGACCAAAGCCCGGTTGAAAACAGCAAATACAAGCTCGACGCGCAAGCGAGTGAGTAAGCGTGTAAGCGAAACAATCCCATGGCACTCACTTGCTCGCGCAGCGTGCTTGTATCGAAGTGACCTCCAGTCAATCAGTAACTGCATGAACAGCCATCAACGCCCACACGAGTGAGCCGAGGAAACGATGTCGATATCAACCGCGAGTTTCGAGACGCAGAAGATCGAAATTGCCGGCAAGCAAATTCACATGAACGTCGGCGGCACGGGGTCGCCGCTGATCTATCTGCACAGTGCTGGCGGCGAGACCGACTGGATGCCATTTCACGAGGACTTGTCGAAGCACTTCCGTGTCCACGCGCCGGCCCACCCCGGCTTTGGCAGGTCGACGGGCTTGGAGCAGATCGATGACATTCAGGACATGGCGTGGCACTATGTCGACTTGTTCGAGCAGTTGGGATGGCGGCAAGTGTCGGTGGTCGGATTCTCGCTCGGCGCTTGGATCGCTCTCGAAGTGGCCATTCTGCGGCCGGAGTTGATCAGCCGGCTCGTGCTGGTCGCGGCGGCCGGGGTTCGCGTCGAGGGCGCACCGGTGGCCGAACTGTTTCTGAACGACTTCAAGGAAGCCAGAGAGTTGGTGTTTTATGACCCGGAGAGTCCCGTTGTGAAGACTGCGATGCCGCTGTCGTTCGACGATTCGCGGGTGCTGATGTGGATGCGAGCCCAGGAAGCAACCGCCCGGGTCGCCTGGAATCCTTACTTGCACAATCCCAAGCTGCCGCGGCATTTGCACCGTGTTCGATGTCCCGTCCAAATGATTTGGGGACGCCACGACAAGCTAATCCCGCTCGCGCACGGCGAGTACTACGCGGAGCACTTGCCGAACGCGCAGCTATCTGTTTTTGAGCGATGCGGTCACATGGTTCCCTTTGAGAGAAGGGAAGCGTTTGTCGAAGCCGTTATTGACTTTGCTGCGTTGGGACGCGGCGAACGACGTACGACGAAGTCACGGCAACCCGATCACTGACACGACCGGCGTGCGACCGCTGGGGGTGGGATCGCCAACTGATCGCCGACACTCACGATGCTGGCTTCCACGACAACCACTCGCCAAACTTTGCAAAGAGATAATTCAAATCGGACAAGTCGCCGGGCAAATCCAACTTGTTCGAGCCACCCTTGACGGCAAGAGCTTCCACTCTTGCAAATCCATCGGCCCGTATCTTATAAGTGGCCAGATTCTCCAGCGTCTCGTCACTCAGTTCAGCGATTGAGCCGTGTCCCGCAAACGTGTCGTCACCAGCCGAGTCGTAGAAGGTGGCCGTGTCGTTTCCGCGAGACGTGGCGTAGGCGGTGACCAGTTTGAAGCCGTCCGCCCGCAAATAGTAGGCGGCGACCGCTGCGGGAAGGGCAGCGTCATTTTCAAGTGCCGCTAAAGTTGCCTCGTCGGTCAGGTAGGACACACCCGGACGGGCCACAAAACGGTCGTTGCCGCTCGAGTCGCGGAGGATTGCGTCGTCGTTTCCGCCTTGCCCGATGGCCGTGACCAGATCAAACGCCTTGGCGGTAACATATCGGGGCGAACCCCAGGTTTGGTACATCTGGGCATATCCCGGCCGCGCGTCGAACCTTTCTTTCTCCTTATCGCGGGCGTAAAGGATGGCCTTGTCGGGTCCGGCGTAATCGGCCGAAGCGAAGTAATGGTTGAAGCCGCTCGCAGTGTTCTTGTAAGTCGCGCTCGCGTCGGTCATTTCCGCCGAGTCGGCAAGCACGGTGAAGGTATCTTCACTTTGCGAGTCCCAAAATACGGCTTTGTTGGTTGTTCCGTCACCAGTGACCTTGCCTTCGACATTCTCGAAGCCGTGGGCGGCGTAGTAGAACTTTTCGTAGGGAACCTTTGGCCAGCACCCGTTACACACATCCAACGGCCGCATCCAGGCAATGTTTTCACGCGTTTCGGAAATGGAAGTCGGAGCATACGGATACGCGTAGAACACGTCCCTGCCGCTGGTGTCGTACAGAATCGCCTTGTCGGCCCACTTCAGTTTTAGCCATTATTTCCGGGAAAACGAAAGTGTTGTTTAGCAGAGGTGCAGTGATTCCAGTGGCAAAGTTGACGCCCGCGACACCTGATCGAAAGCATGAGGTTTCACTGTACACACGAAGCCCTCCGTCGCCATAGTTCATTGACTCTTTTCGCCTGCGAGAGCGGACAGAATCGACTCCAACTCCCAATCATGAACAGACGTTTCACCAGTCTCGATGCCTGTGCGATTAACTGCTACAGCCGAGTTTAACCGCAGGTCGACTTGCGGAGGGGCGATGCTGCCGAAGATGACGTCTCGAATTTTGGCAGATTCATCGTCGTGAGCTAGGCCAACACGTTCTCTCGTGGTTCCGGCAGCCGCGACGGCTTCAGCATCCGACGTAAGCAACAAGGAAACTGCGTTCGGCACCGCTTCGCCCTCGCCCGCAGCTTGATTCTGATTCAGATGGTTGATCACCAGCAAAGCATCGATCGGTGTAATGAAGAGATCATTGTTAACATCAAACAGAGGCTGCCCCGTAGGATCGAATTGCGGCGGCATCGGCAGCGCGGAAGTCCCGCCGGCATTCATCTTGTTGATGATGAGCAAGGCATCCAACGGCGTGACGAGGCCATCGTCGTTTACGTCGATCGCTAACTCTTCATTGTGGTAGGGATTGTCGACTCGTATCACGAATTCGATGGTGTCACTCTTGGCAGGATCTCCGGTGTCAGTGACTTGGGAAGCGACAACAAGTTCTTGCCCAACAGGATCGGGTATGGCGGCTCCAAGGCTGCTCGCGGTATCGAGGTTCGTGGTCGCGAAGTTCGAGTCGGGCGTAGCGGAGATGCTGACAGCGTCGACACCACGAGCAAACCCTGACAATTGCGACGGCTGATCCGTGAACGAGGCGTTCGGAGTTGGGGTGTTACGATTCTGTCGAGAAGCAGTGTTTACGGTTGAACCGGGAACCGTTACGGCTTCCGCGAATTCTGACGTGCTGCCTTGCTGTCCTGCCGATATCTCGGTGGCTGTGGCCGTGATCCATTCACCAGCGTTCGCGAGCACGTCGACCACAAACGATGTCCGCCCCCGACGAGCGTTGGTCGAGACGTCCACTGAGGAGAGCCACCGTGCGCCTTCACCGTGGCCGCTGGAATCCTGCTGCGTGCTCGCGTAGAAATCCAACCGATACGTGCCGCTGGGTCGGCTTTCCAAAGTGCCTTTGACTCGAACGAGTCCACCAGGACGCGATCGTACAGAACTAATCACGGGGAAGTTCTGCAAGTCGTTGGGGCCCGAGTCGCTGTCCGACGGGTCATTGAGCGACACGCCGTCGTCACCCAGATCGATGCCCAGGCCGACGTTGGAGTGGATCGAGTTACGGCGGATCGAGTTGCCGGTCGATGTGTCACCCAGGACGGCGACACCAGCTCCTGGATTATTGGAAATGACGTTGCCTTCGATCCGATTCTCGCGAGAACCTCCGTACGTCGGGCTGACCTCAATCCTCACTCCATCGCGACCATTGGCCGAGATGATATTCCGATCCTCCGGCAGCGATCCGCCAATGACGTTCCGGGAGCCGCCGCTGGAGATCCATACGCCGTCTAAGCCGTTGCCCAAAGGAGTCTGGCCGGTGTGATCCACACCGATGAAATTGCCGGCCACAACGTTGTCACTGGACTGGATCCGGATGGCGATGCCGTAGCGATTATTGCCGCTGATGACGTTGCCGGCGTTGGGCGCTGGACCGCCGATGAGGTTGCCATTGGAAGCGACGCTGATGTGGATGCCCTGCGTGTTGCCCAGCTTTTGGGTCCCCGACTTATCCGTGCCGATGAAATTGCCCTGGATCACATTGTTGTCACTGTGTCCCCACAGCATCATTCCGTCAGCGCCTCGGGCATCATGGCCGCTGATGACGTTCCCCGCACCCGGCGCGGTTCCTCCGATCGTATTGTTCGAGGCTCCAAACAAGGCGACTCCGGTAGAATCGTTGCGCAGCTTGGCGGTGCCGTTCGCGTCCGTACCGATATAGTTACCAAGGACCTGGTTACCTTCGCTGTCAGAGATCGCAATGCCGTGCCTGTCGTTGCCACTGATGACGTTGCGAGTTTCCTCGGTCAAGCCGCCGATCGTGTTCGTGTTGGCGGCAGCCACAATACGAACGCCGCTCCAGGCGTTGCCCAGATCGTTTACGCCCGTGACATCCGTGCCGATGTAGTTGCCCTGGACGACGTTGCCCGCGGCAAACGAGCGGAAGAAGATGCCGTC
Source organism: Planctomycetota bacterium (assembly GCA_027622275.1). Classification (GTDB taxonomy): domain Bacteria; phylum Planctomycetota; class Planctomycetia; order Pirellulales; family Pirellulaceae. Next base: position 39,380 of record JAQBZB010000004.1, read on the forward strand.
CTGACCGTTACCGCTGATGATGTTGCGTGCTGCCGACGACCCGCCAATCATGTTGTTGTTGGAACTTTCGGCGATCTGAATTCCCGCATTCTTGTTGCCCAGGTCAGTGGTACCGGTCCCGTCCGTGCCGATGAAGTTGCCCTGGACCAAATTGCCGTTGCTAAGCTCCGTGATCACAATGCCGTCGTCATCGTTGCCGCTGATGACGTTGCCTGCCCCGTCCCAAACGCCGCCGATAGTATTGTTGGACGCTCGCCGAAGAACGATGCCGCCGCGGTTACCGTGATCGACCGAGCCAGAAGGGTCGGTGCCAATGTAGTTGCCCGCGATGCGATTGTTGTCTCCGCCGTCGATCAGCACGCCGTCCCGGCTGAAGTTGGCAATGTTGAAACCGAAGATCGCATTGTTGTCGGAGCCGATGGAGAAGCCGTCCCGGTTGGCTCCGGCCAGGCTCCCGTCCAGCACGATCTCCGGCCCGAAGGGGTTCGTGTTTCCGCTGAACGCCGTTTGCGTGCGGCCATCGATCGTTGTGCCGTCGTCGATCAGCGGCGGGAGGCCGTTGTCAACCGGTTTGATCACGAACACATCCAAGCTCGGATCGCCCCCGGCGATGGCCGAGTCCACGTCTGTGAAGCCCGGATCGCTCGTAGGGATATTGAAGATAATCGTGTCGGACCCGGTGCTGTTGTTGGCAGCCGTCATCGCCTGCCGCAATGAACCCTGGCCGGCGTCGTTGGTGTTGACCACGACGAAGGCGTGATCGGCCGAGTCAAAGTTTGTGGCTGTCACCCGAAACATTGGGGCTTCCATCAACAGAAAGCCCGGGCCGCTGGTAAACGTGGCCGTCCCGGTCGGATCCCGCAGCGTGGCCTTGTCACTCGTCGCCGGATTGGGTGTGGCGATGGCGTGGACCTCCTCGAAGCCGACCACCGAATTCTTATAGTCCACCAGGCCTGCCGTGATCGTCCCGCGCATGGTTCCCTCGAACGGCAGCCCCGTGAACGTGTCGCTGCCGGGGGAATCATGCAGAACGGCGACGGAATTGATACCACTCTGTGCGACGGCGTGAATCGTTTCCACTTCGTCCGCCAGCACTCGGTTCCCGCCAGCCGTCGTCAGCTCCAGTTCTAGTGGCCGCAGCTCCGTCGTACCGGTCGCGCCGTTGACGGTGAGCGAGTCGGCAGTCCCACGCAAGCCGCTCGTTGGGCCGGCGTGAACGGTCACATCCGACTTGACGCCGGACACTTCGATGGCGAATTGGTCCGTTGCCTGGCCGGAGTTGACCTCCACGTCTGTGCCGGCTGCGGTGCCGTCGATGTTCACGATGCTGCCGAACGCGAAGTCAGTGTTGAGGACGAGCTTCTCGATGGTGGTGTACAGAAACGTCTTCGATGTCCCAGGAAAGCCCCGCTCCTCGCGGCGCAGGCTGGTGTCGGTAATCGTGAACGTGTGATTGAAGAAGCTGGCACTGTCGTTGATATTCAGCACGTCCCCCTGCGCGTCGTGCCCCCCGCCCCTGATCGACAGTGACCCAACGATTCTGCCGACACTTCCGGTCTCGCCGACGTTGAACGTATCGTCACCATCTCCGCCGCCAAGGCTCAAGATGCTCTGCAAGGCCACGCGCTCGACGTTGATCGTGTCGTTGCCGCCTCCGGCGTCAAGTTCGGTCGTTACGAAAAGCGGGATATCGGGATTTGCCTGGGTGCCTTGGATCGTGAACTCGTCGTCACCTTGCCCACCCAGGAAACGCGGTGCGGCGCCAGGAAACGAAATATCCGCGGGGGCCATGCCGGTTACAAGACCGGGGCTCATCACTACGCCCTTCCGTGCCGTGGTATTTGCCGAGTCGTCCAAGAGCAGTCCGCAAGAGCCGCGGAACTCGAGAAAGCCGTTGATGTTCTGCACGCCCGCTGTGTTACTACCGGCGCGGCCGATAAAGCAGCCGCGATCCGCCACGACATCCAGCCGCCCGTCCGTCGCCTCGACCTCGACGTGGCTCAAACCACTTGCGTTACCGCTCCCCATCAGCAACGTCGTGAGGCTGTTGGGTCTGTCGGGCGTGCCCACAACCTTGACCGTGAACGGCCCGTCGCCGGTCTTGACGGTCAACTCGTTAAGATGGGGACTCCCGACCTCGATCACTGCCGGTGCCAGTCCGCTAATGACGTACTTTGGCCCGAAAGGGGGAAGTTCTTGGAGTCCGACGGTGACAGTGCGTTCCGAGGTCGCTTGATCCGCCGAGGCATCGACGGTCAAGTTCGTTTTGCTGTCCAAAAGCGGGAACGGGGCAATAGTCACCGTTCCTTGAATTTCGCTCACACTGCCAAGGTTGCCTACCTCGACGTCGGTCACGCCGGATTGACCATATATTTGAATCGGCCCGGTCGTTTTCTGGACGCGAAACGTGTCGTCGCCAATGCTCGCATCGATGGTCGCGCCCCTGGTTGGAGTGTCCGCAACCGTGAACCCGTCGGCGCCCCGTCCGGTATTTATTTGTAAGCTGCTCAGATCCGCTGGCTCAAAATGAATCGTAGCCCTAGCGGGCAGCAAGCCGGTGATGGTGTCCGTATTCAGCGTCACGTCCGGGTAGGAGACGGTGTCGCCCGAACCGTTTAGAATCAAGTCGGTGAAACCAAAGTCATTGCTAATATGCAGATCGTGTCGAATGGTCTGCAGCGTGCCGAACAATCCCGGTGCAGGACGGTCACCGACGATCACATCGTCGTCACCGCTGACGCCGTTCACCGTCACGGTGCCGTGGGTTTGCCGGATCCACACAGTGTCTTTGTCCGTGCCCGCTAAAGCCGCCCCAAAGTCTGGTTGGCCGGTGTTGAGCACGAGGTTGACCTCGGGGACAACGTCGTCGCGGAACTCCACCTCAAAATCGTCGGCACCATTATCGGCGTTGATGATCACCGTCTCGACACCCCGGTAACTCGCGGCCGAAACGCCCGAGCGGCGGACGAAGGACGCAGGATCAAGAAAGAAGCTCGATCCGATCACATAAGATTGCGACGGGCAGGTAAGAGTCCCACCCACGAATTGACAGTTATCACCGTCGTCAATCTCCAGCCTGTCGTCACCGACTCCGCCTCTGACCTCGATGCCGCCGGGCGGGTTGGGGTCGCCATTCGAGTAGTCCAAGATAATGATGTCGGTGCCTTGTCCTGCATCGATCGTGATCCGTGAAAGTAGGGTCAGTGGGACCGAGTACCTTGGAGTCACGTCATTGTTGATGAAGACATCCAAACGCGAGGAATTGTTGGCGTTCCGTACCAACCGAATTTTATCGTTGGAGTCAACGTCACCTGTGATTTGCAGAATGGGCTCAGCTAAGATCGACTGCCGCACATTTCGTACCAGCCATGCCCCACGGCCCAGCGTTCCGGCAAGTAAGATGTTGTCCGTGGCGTCGTAATCCAAGTCGTAAACTGGCGCATTGGGCAGGTCGGAGTCACGTGCCAGACCGAAAGGGTTCTGCTTCTTACCGAATTCGACCCAGTTGCCTTCGTCACCCACGAGCATGCGGGATACACCGCTGGTGCCTCCAACCAAGATGGCGTCCACGTTGGCACCGATCCCCGGAACAAATCCGCCGACGTTAATGTACTCGATGGTGCGGAGGTTGTTGTCTTGCAAGTTGCCGGTGATTTCGGTCCAGGTCATTTCGCCTGGGTCGTCGGGTCCATTCACGCCATCGTTGTCCAGTCCATCAGTCAGGAAATCAATGTTCGTACCTCGAAACACTTGGTTGTTGTCAGTAACGTAGACGGTTGCCCAGTTGTCTGGGTCCATCACGACATCGGTGATCGTGCCAGCGCCTCCGGTTCCGAACGGGATTGCGGCCGTGGGGATGAGATTCCCGCCAGCCTGCGTCCTTACAAAGACTGCAGCGACTGAGCCGACATACAACACGCCTGGGTTGTTTATGCCACCCCTTCTTCCACCATATGCCATGGCATTGGCGTCTCGACCGAGAGGGGCGCTAATACCGTTTACTGCGCCAAGAACAGCTCCACCTTGGATGGGTATCGGGTTCCACTGTACCGGATTCGCGCATCCACCCCCAGGTTGACAGCCTGCAGAGCCGGCATTGAGCGACTCATATACAGGGTTAGGGTTGACACCGACACCAGTACCGCCAATCACCACCCGATTCGGAGCAACTGCGTTGACTGCCACAGGCGTAACAAATTGTGCTGCGAACCCCGCAAGTCCGACCGCCCCGATCAACGCAAGTCGATCATCGTTGAAACCATCCGGTTCCGGGTCTGGGATGGCGACTCGATTGTTAGCGGCGTTATAAACTTCCCTGGCAAAGCCCCCGAGCAACTGCGTACTTGAGTAGCGGATGGACTGGTTAGAAGCCGCCAGAGATAAAGTATCAACCCCTACGTCTCCGCCGTCGGCCACGGTCACGGTGTTCCAAGTCAACGATCCGGCGGCCGTCTGCTGGGGAGTTCCCGTGTCCTGGGCGCCACCGATGATGATGTCTGAATTGCTGTCCCACGCGACGTCGTGCAGTTCCGTTATCTGCAGATTCCCGATGAGCGAAAACCAGTCGCCGCTGATGCCCGTCCAGGTGCCGCCTGCTTGGTAAAACCCGTTGCCCATTGTGCCATTCAAAAAGAAGTTGTCTCTGCTAATGCGCGTGACTGTAAACTCCCATTGGCAGCGGTGTTTCCGGTCACACCGGCGACGCGGACCTGGTCTCCCGTGAAAAGACCATGGTCGTTGGAGCTGACGACAATAGGTCCGGTAAAACTGGCGAAGGTGATCGTTCCGGCACGCGCGTTGGTTTGTCGGTAAATGCCCCCATCGTTTGTTTCAACGAGGTCTCCATTGGCGTCGAAGACCATCTCACGCGAATCGGCATGCGGCGCGCTGTTGTTTCTCGTTCCAACATGCGTTATTGGTTGCCATTGGGTCGCGGCTGGTTGAGTAAAGTCGCCTCGGAAAAGCCTCCCCGTGAAATTTGTTGCGCCGATCGAATTTGGCACCAACATGCCACCAACAAAGAAAGTGTCGTTCGGCGGCATCCCCTGGCTGCCGGGCTGGCGGTCGCCAGCCACGTAGACGATGTTCGCGTTAGTCGGATCGCCGACAATCGAGAAGTGTATGGCGCCCTGAGCCCCCGCCTTCGGGCGTGGTTGAATCCCAATGGTGCCGCCTCCCTCATTCGTCTGTGGGATGGTAGCAAACGCCACAAAGTTGGTCTCATCCGGCTCATCGACCCGGTTGTCATTGTCATTGTCTTGACCATCGACGCCGTCGTCTGAGCGGAAGATGCTCGCCAACTGGCCGTTGTTGATAACGGCTACGTACACTGCATTGGTGCCGGCACGGGCGTTGTTATGTACTGCGAGTTCGATGTTGTTCGTGCTGGCACCGATCAACCCGCCCGCCGGCCCGCTGACGTTGGTCCAGGTGGAGCCGGTGTCGTCGCTGCGGAATACGCCGAAAGCGCCGCCATAATAGAAGCGGTTTGGATCGCCTGAGTCTCCCACGAGGTCGTAAGCGTTGCCGAAAGTTCCCGCAACTCGGATAAAAGTTGTGCCGCCGTTCGTGCTGCGAAAGATCCCACCGGGCAGGCCACCGTAATAGTTATTTGCTGCCACGAGGATCGTGTTGCCCCGCGAGGCCACGCCCCAGATGTTGAGACCTTGAAGCCCGCCCTGCGCCAAAGGCTTCGTCCCGAGCTGTGTCCAGGTCGTGCCTCCATCAGTCGTCTTAAGCAGCCCGTTTAGCGGCCCACCCGGCGGATTCGGTGCAGTCTGTATTGCGATCGAGGCTGCCCGGCCGATTCCTGCGACAATCGTTTGACCTGTAGGGTCGGTTGGATCCATGTCCATCGCACCAATGGACAGTGCCGGATAGTCGTCGGTCAGCGGCTGCCAAGATGGCAACTCGTTGGGGTCAACCTGATCGATTACGCCATCGCCGTTGTTGTCAACGCCGTCGATCACACCGTCTGCGTCATTGTCAATGCCGTCGGTTGGCCAGGTCGAGTTGTTGGTCTTCCAGATGCCACCGTTGACTGCCCCAATGTAAAGGATGTCCGCATTGGTCGGATGTGCCAACACGGTATGAATGGCGCCTGATACGGGGTTTTGGCCACCAGGAATGTTTTCGACTTGGCCGTTCAGCGTGGGCCCCGGCCCCTGAGAAACCCAATCGGGAACGCCCAGTAGATTTACAGCCAGCAACGTACGAGATTCCAAGTGTTCGAATGAAATCCGCCGCTGCTTGCACCGCCGTTGTTTCGTCCTCGCTTGTGAACACAACTTCCGAAGCCAGGATGTAGCAACCATTTCCATAACCCTTCCGTTTTTCTGGTGACGTAGAATTCGACGGAACGTAGAGGGGCGCAATATCGATACTCCGACCCTGAACGAACCGCAGCATCGTGCCAGCACCCTCTAGATGCATAATGAGACCTCAACATTTTGCGACCTTCGCGACAATTAATCGGATGCCGATCCGGATAATTCGCGCCAGAGGTTGCGGATCGTGTGCAGCTTGCGCTGGACGCTGCGGACGCTGCAGTTAAGACGCTCGGGGGCGGCGACCTCTTCGTTCGAATACCCGGCGAGCTTCCACATGAACACCATTTCGAGTTCAACGGGCAAGGCTTTGAGCAAGTGAACAACACGGTCGGTGAACTCGACCGTATCGAAGGGATTGTCGTTGGCGCTGACGGCTTCGGCCGCGAAGTTGTTACGCTCTGAACGGCCCGTGTGCCGCTCGGCTCCGGAACGTTCCCGCCGCAAGTCCCGGCGCTCGCGAAGGTGCCGCTTCTTGGTGTTGCTGATCTTCCGCAAGGTGATCGTCACCAGAATCGTCCAGAATTCGTGACGGTTCGCGATCACAAACGGACGGTTTCGTTGAGCGTGGCAAAAACTCAAGAAAGCATCCTGGACGACGTCGTATTCGTCCTCACGGATGCGGACGCCGGGCGGCAGATTGCGACGGGCTAAGGCAAGCAAACGATGTCCATACTTCTGAAAAAGCCACGCGGCCGCGTCATTGCGCTGGTGATCGTCCGCGGATCGCAGCTCGTTGGCCCAAAACGTGTCTGTGGCGCTGAATGACACGGTCCTGTCTCCTTGAGGGTGGTGCGGGTGATCCGGGAGACAGCCAGTTCGGGTTGCGATCGTCGACGGTCTCCAGGCACAACCACGTAGTCCTGAGAGGCGAGGTGTGACAGGAATCGCCGAAGTTTTCTGAACGAGCTTGCACGTTGCCCAACTTAAGGAGCGTTCGCGAAATAACTGAGCGGAATGGCGCTAGCCACCGGTTCTTCATGCGTTGTGTAAGACCGGCGGCTAGCGCCGAACCGCTCACCTCAAAGCAAACAGTTAGTTCACGAACGGTGCTAAACCCGCCCGTTACGCATGCGCGAAAGAGTTTCGATCGAATGGCTCGACCGACCGTGCAACGCCGTTGCCGCCGTGAGCGGACTGCTCGTTCGGTGCGGTTAGCCGACCAGCTCTTCCAGGATCTCAGCCAGCGGATCCCAGAGTTCGTCATCGTCGAGTGAGAGCGACGGATGTTCAGGCATAGGTTCGCGGTGTTGCTGGGCGGCGCTAGCTGTCGCCGCCGTGCCGAACGGCGTATCCTTGGCGGGTTCGCGGGTTTCGAGGGCCGCATCGAGTGAGCTGCGCGATTCATCGGGATGAGGACTCCGCCAACTCGGCGCGAGGTTGCTCGCTTCGCCTTCCGCTGCCACGGGAGTACGATTCGACACGATGCGATCCAGCTCGTTGATGACCAGCAGGATGTCGATCGGACTTGCAATGCCATCGCCGTTAACGTCGATCATGGCCGCTTTCGACTGCGGTTCTCCGGGCATCATCGGCAGCGGGCCACTTCCATAGGCGTTGATGTAGTTGATAGCGACAATCGCATCCAACGGTACTACAAGTCCATCGCCCGTGGTATCGAGCGCGTGGCGGTCGTTGTGCCATCGCTTCACAACCTGTATCTCCATCATCGCCAGCGACTCGTTGCCGGCATTGTCGCTGATCGTGTACGACATGGTCTCGACGCCGATGAATCCCGCGGCCGGAGTGTAAATGACGCTCCGGCCATCGTCAGCGCTCCTTGCCTGGCCACCGCCGGACGGCATGCCGACATCGGTTATCATTACGTCCTCATGAAACTCGTCGTTTGCCAACACGTTCAACGAACGGTCCGCCGTGTCTTGCACAACGGTAAACTTTCATCGGTCGCGTTCAGCGAGGCGGTAATCTGCACGGTTACGCTGCCGTACGAAATTCGATCTTCGCTCACGGCCGTGTCACTGCCATACAGCAACACGCTGTGGAACGGGACGTCGTCTGCCGGATCGGTGGCAAAGACAATCAGTCCAGCACCAGTGGCGTGAAAAGGAATACTGAATAGCAGGATCGATTCACCAGCTAACAGTGTCGCGTCCGCGATCGCACCCGCTTCATCGACAAGCCCATCGCGGAGAACGCCGTCCCGCGCGTTGGGGTACATCGCGCCGAAGGCGATGGGACCGTCGACTGCGGCTCGGCGAACGTCATACGAAACATCAACGTAAGCCGCGAATACTCCCTCGGCCTCGTTGCGGATGTCTTGAGCGTAGACCTGCAATTCAAACGAGTCGCCAATGGTCACGGATGAAACCGCAACGCCATTGACGTCGACGACGACCGGCCGGAACGCGACAACGTCGTCCGATGGCGGTGGAGGCGGTGGCTCGAAGTCGCCGGCGATGATTTCGGCCAGTTCAGCGCGAGCTGTTTCCCAAACGTCAGGATCCGCCGACCAACTGATGCTCGCCGGCTGGAATCCGTTCTCCCACAAAGCCCGCGGCACGACGCGATCGATGATCGCTTGCGTCCTAGCGGGATCAATGGCCAAGGCCATGGCCAGGTAATCCGCATCTTGAATCCCGCGACGCCAATGCTTCAACCGCAACGAAGCGATCGGGCCATCGACACCGTAGCTCTCTTCGGGAAACACCGTGTCGGTTCCCGGATAAAACAGCACGCCATCGCCGTTGTAATAGTTGTTGCCGGTCTGTCCCAACTCGAAGTCGAAGCCGCCATTGTTGCCGAACGTCTTCGCTTGCTGAAAGACATTCGTGTCGCCGGTGTAGCCCTGGAAGTTTTCGTAGTAAGTCGACTCCCAATAGAACCAGCGGTCGATCTCCTTCTTGAATTGGCCCCAGGCAAGTTCGCGCAGCGCCACGCCGTCGTCTTCGGTGGCGAACGTGCCCGACGCCGGACGGCTGCTGTTGTAGAGCATGAATTGCTTGCCGTTGTCACTCAAATACTGATCGGCCAGAGTTTGCCAGGCTTGTTCATCACCTTCGTTGAACCAGGACGCAACGACGTCGAGCGAGCGCGTCTCGGTCGCGGCTGCGGTCAGGTCGATCGTGGCCATCGAGTTGAGCCGCGACCCCGATCCGGGATTCTCATCGAGCCACCGTGCCCAGCGTTCCGTCTGAGGATAGTCGTCCGATTCATCGATCAGGTACAGGAAGTAGTCGACGGGCGTCTCGAAGCCTTGCTGGTCGAACCAATTCACCCAGGCATCGGCATGCCGCTCCATCTCGCGCCGCGAAAGTGTCCCGTTGTCGTTGTCATCCCAACTCCATTGCCAGCCGCCGTAGGTGCTGATCGAAAAGACATTGTTCCCCGTACCCACACCCGGCCCGGCATAACCGCGTGCGGGCGTGAACAGTTCGCCTGAGAGAACATCGGTCCAACCGAAGTCGTTCATGGCCTCATCAATCGCCTCGATGTGTGTGTCGAATGACGGGTAGTCGATCGGCGGCCCTTCGATCAGCGAGATCTTGTGCCGATGCGCCATCTGGTGATAGCGCTCCTGGATCGACGTCATCCGCGTGTCGTCGGTATCGATCCACTCTTGCCCCGTATGCCGCAGGTTGACGTTCTCTGAGCTGTAGTACAACATTGTCTTCGTCGTGGGTGTGTCGGGCAACGTGAAGCCCTTCACGTCGAGCGAGATCGGAATCTCTTCGCTCAGCACGCCGCCTTCGGTCACCGTGATCGTTCCTTGATAGACGCCCGGAGGCGTATCTTTTGGGACGTAGATGTCGCCCCAGATCGATTGGTTGGTATCGGCATCGATCGTGAATCCTTGTTCCAGTTCCAGCGGCACGGCGATATCGGGATAGAACTTATTTGCATCCGGGCGGGCGGTCCACCCATAGAGCGAGTTGCCGTCTTCGTCCAACGGTGAACGCCCGTCCGTGTGCGGCCGCTGTATGCGCTCTGGCAAGACTCGTTCGTCGTAGTCGCTCCAATCAAAGTTCGAATAGTACGGCGCAAACGCCAGGTCACGAGTCAGTCCTTCGATCTCCAGGTAGCGAACGAAGAACAGTTCGACGTTACGGTCTATGTAATCGAACAGCTCGTCGCCCGTGGCTGGTGTCGACGAGATCATCGCTCCGCCTGGGCCGACGAGCGAAGAAATCGCGACATCGACGTTCGTGGCGGCTTCGGCGGAGGCTTCCAACACGAGATTGAACGAGACAACTTCGTTCCGAGCGGCGAACAAGTCGATACTGTCGCCGTCCCACACCGAATTAATGACCGCACTCGGATTCTGTGACACCCGCAATTCATCCTGCGTCACTTTGTCGCCACCGTCATTGGCCCAGACGTTGACGGCCAGCAACTCGCGTGATTCAAGCGACTCGAATCTCAAACGTCGTGCCGAATGGCGGCGCGACTTTGCGGTGCGGCGATGCTTCGAGCTGTGCAGCAGATTGGTGCGGAAGCGTCTCATGATGTGTCCTCGAGCGGAGCCAAATGGCTGATCGTTGAATTGGCTGCCTACCACAGACATCAACATTCCCGCCGCCGAGCGACACATCGCTTAACGACCGAACGGAGTTTTCCCCAGACTCGGGTCAGCAACATTTTCAGTCGCAAGCGTGTCGGGTAATGCGCGAGTTTGGACACTAGCTAGATGGAAGAAGGCGGCTGAGATGCCGGAGCCCATCAGGGCACCCCCGACACAGGAGAAAACAAATGAGACTCTGATATCGATATGGCCATGGGGACACGAACACAGTCCGCCATTCGAACTCCGTGACACGTTGACAGTCCGTTCCATTGCACGCTGGCAGTCGTAAGACCGCACCTCCTTTACCCGGCATCTCCATTTACAAATTGGGGAGCCGGGGTTTCGGTTGTGCCTCGCGGAAAAGGACACGCACGTTGAAGCTGCTCTCCAGATTCGTGTTTTGCGACACAAATCGAAGGCCAATTCGAAAATCATTCCAGAAAACGTGTCGCCAAGGCCCAGCAATGTTGTCGTATCTGATGAGGGCACGGCATCTCTGCCTGCTCAGACAAGTTCATAACCCCTCGCGTCAGGCGTAAGACCATGTCAATCCGACTTTGCAACCTCGCATTCCTACTGGTGACTGGACTAGTAACCGTCCTAGCTGTCGGGACACAAACGCAAGTTTGGGGACGACCGCCCTTCTGGCAACCAGATACGATTCCCGGATACAGCATTCCTCCGTCGGGATTCAAACCACCTCAGACGATTCACACGATCCCTAACCGCGGGACACGGCCTGGATGGACGATTCCTTCCCCGACGCCGCCCCCTCGCGGTTGGGCATTGCCTGGACCGACGATTCCTTACCGAACGAACCCTGGCGGCAACCAATGGTGCCCACCGACAATTCATCCACAGCCAACGGTCCCTGGGATTCGGTGGTGGAATGTTCCGTTGAACCCGCAGGGACCTGCACATGGTGGCGGAACATCGTGGGGACCGACTCGGCAAAGGAGTGGTTCGGGAATCTTGCAACCACCTCCGCAGCTTCCGTCCCAAAGCAAGCCGCCAGCAAACAATCCGATACCACCGAAAAAGCCGACATCGAACACACCAGCGGTGATCGGCAATCCCATCTTCAAATCGCCTCCTTCGATTGACCTATCCACTCTGACGCCCAAACACAAAAAAGTGCCGCATATCGATCTGCGGCAGTTGGCGATGGTCCAAGATACCTGCGTCCGCTGCCATATCAGCGACCGTTCTGGGTCCGTCAGCCACCGCAAGGCCACTCCTCGCGAAATGGCCCTGTTGGACAGCGTCACGAAGAGCGCGAGCATTTACGGAAATGATCAGGCAGTCCGCGAGCAGGGACCAAACTCGGAGCTTGCCCGTGCCTCGGAGGCGTTGCGGAAGTATTTGACCACCACCGCTAAGACGAATTGAGCCAACTTCGTCTCCTCACACAGCACCTCCATCGAAAGGAAACTCCCATGAGATCTCGCAACCTTTGTCTATCCGTGTTGTCTATTCTGTTGGCCGTTCTAGCTGCCGCACCGGTTGTCGCACAATGTCCTTGCGCGGGCCTTGCGAACAGCATGAACCAAGTGGACAACGCGATGCGGGAGAATCTGAAAAACCTGCCCAGTATGAGCGGACAGCCGCAACAAACAGAATTTGCCGCGGCTCTGAATGACGCAGCGACCGGGAACTTTGCCAATCTTGATAACTTCCTCCAGGCATCTATACTCATCCCGCCGCACGAGAGAAAGTGGGTCGAAATGTATCGAGCTGCGATGGAAATCAAGCAAAAGTCGCAGCAAGGTGCGACGGACGACCAGGACCTGGCCAAATTGGGAGATGCAATTAATGGTCTGCCTGACATCCCCGGAGTACCGAAGCCCACGACGGATTTGGTGAAAGTCGCGCTTCAGGGTGAATTGACAAATGCCAACGCCCAGAACACGCTTTGCAAGATACTTTGCATCCTTGCCCAAACGGGAGGACCGGGCGCGGCAGGACCGGGTGGCTTTGGACCGGGTGGCTTGGGACCGGGTGGCTTGGGACCTGTCGTTGCTCTCCCAGGCGGTGGCGGTGGAAACATCGCCTTTGTTCCCGACGGCTACGCGGGCGGTCCGGCTAATCTTGGTGGGGGCAACATGAACCTTGGCCCTCCTGCGTACGGACCGGGCGAACCCGTGCCGGATATCTCCGCAGAGAATTCGCCGGACGCACCCGGTGCGGGAGAGGTCCTCCTGCTGAACCTGGAGGAGAACCAGCAAGAGGTGGGTTACGTCATCGGTACCGGTACATTTCAATTGAAAGCCGGAGCCGAGCACCGCTTTGGACTCCCCTCGTCCGGCACAAAGGTAATCCGCTTCGATCAGGGTGGCGGTCAAACTCTTGAGTACACACTGCGCGCGTTCACCTACAAATTCGTATTGACTGAGAACGGCTGGGATCTGATGCAAAAGCTCTACAACGTCACCATTGATAACACGGCCCTAAGCGGCGACATTCCCTTCGTTGCGGACAACGAGCAAGTCATGGTCAAGACCGGGAGCACGCTCCAACAGAAATCAACTCACCCTATCAAACTGCTCTTTGATCATGGCGACGGAACCACTGCGGAAAAGATACTGGATACCGGGACTTATCAGTTCAGGATCGATCCGGAGAAAAACAGATTGGAGTTACACGCCATGGAGCAAGCTGGCTCGCCGATCCAGCCACCTATGCCTGGCACCATGTAACCGATTCCGCTCATCGCTGGTGCCTCAATCGTGAGCCAGCATTCCTTGGGGGAAACAAGGACCAGCCGCGAGATTAGGATCGGTCGATCAATGACTGTCGTAGTGGTGGCTTCCAGCCGCCACGGGAATCATGTACCCCTGTTGGCAAATCCGTGGCGGCTGGAAGCCACCACTACATGGACACGCGACAGTAGTTTGTCGTCCAACACTTAGTTCTTCGCTTTCCTGTCACATGTTCATTCTGGGCACTACTTGGGAGTAAAAGTTGGCCGTCGTCAGATGTCGATTGCCACTCCCAAACCCTTAGCCCGGAGAAATCAAAATGAACGGGACAGGATCTGTGTCGGTGATGTTGCATCAATTGCAGTCGGACGAGACCCACAAGCGCGAAGCCGCGTGCGAATACCTGTGGCGGCGGTACTCCAAGAAGTTGCTGGACTTTGCCTGCCGCCGGCTCAACCACCATGTCCGCCGCCGAGTCGATGAACACGACGTGGTCAGCGATGTGTTCCTCAGCTTGTGGCAACTGCAGCGGTGTGGCGGTCAAGATCTGAACGACCGCCAGGAACTCTGGAAGATGCTGGTCACGATTACGCTTCGCAGGATCAGCAATGTCGTCAAGTTCCAACGCAGAGCACGCCGCGACTACCGCCGCGAGTTGCGTATCGAAGGGTCAGCGGAGTTCGATGCCGGACTACTCTCTTGTGTGCCGTCGCGGGAACTCGCGCCGGAAACAAGAGCCCTGGTGAAGGACGAATTAGAAAAACTGATGGGGCAGTTGCCGCCCCAGTTACGGCAGATCGCGGTCTGGAAAATTGCCGGTTTCACGAACGCCGAGATCGCCCGCTCGGACAAACTCGGTTGCTCGGTGCGAACAGTCGAGCGGAAACTGAACGAAATTCGAACACTCTGGTGCGAGTTCGCTTAGGTACCACGATGTTGCTCCTCGCGTTGATACTGTGCGTAGCCGCTGTCATCAGTAGGTCAATTCGCCGTCGAAGTAGCCGTTGATGCCGGGCTGGAAGACTTGAATGCCGTTGGGGGAACGGAAGTCGAGATGCTCGCGGTAGGTGCGGTCGGTGAAATTCTCGGTGCCGAGCGCCGACAACTTCACCGGATCATCAATAACTTCCGCCTTGAACTGATCGGCTCGAATGCCGGCACGCACGACGAGCAAATCGTCTACGGGATGCGTGTATTCAATGAAGTAGCCTGGATTCACCGATTCCGATTTAGGAGTCGGTGAATTCGCGCCGGGGAAGGTGTTCGCGCTCGTTGTGATCTCGTTCAACTCTTGCTTCAAATAACGCAGGTCGACGCCAGCCGTCAACTGATCGGAACACTCACAAGGCCCAGCCGTCGTCTGTTGGATCAACCACTCGCGATGCCTCAAAGATGTAACTCATCGGATGAACAAAATCGACATCATGCTGACGAGTAGGGACTCCGACTGGTATCGTGATAGCTGCCGCAGCGGACGGACGAGGCGTCCATCCTACTCTGTTTTAGGACGAAGATCGCGTTAGCGCAAGATCGTAACGGAGACCTCGTCAAGCCAAGCTTCGCCGAAGCCGGTCAAGGCGAACGTCAGCGTGAGATCGCCACTGTGTGTTGCGATGCGGTAGAGTGTGAATTCTCGCCATCCACTAGTTTGCGTGATCCGTTCGGCAAACTCTTCGCCGGAAAAGGAATCGTAGATCATCAGACCGTCGCTGCTACCCGCGATTGCTTGCGGCACTTTAACCCAGCCATGAATGCGGAGGCTTTGACCGGCTTCGACCGCGACAGGGGCGCTCGTAATCGAAAGCGGTGATACGCTCGTCGCGGATACGTCTCGCGGCGATTGATGCGAAAACATACGGAGTGCCGAACGACCGCCGGCGGGATCTGCGAGGGACAATTCGACTAGCGTACTTTCGGTGCGAGCGTCAGACGCATGTTGCCTCCAACCACTGCGAAGCATCGCGTCGAGACTTTCACAATCGCCGGCTTGCAAAGTGTTTGTGGCCCAGGTGGCCGTTGCCAGACGGTTGGCCGCTTCGGCATGCAGCGGCAGCGTCGCGAAGCTCGAGCAGAGAAGACTTGACGCAGGCGATGGAAATGCCAATACGGCTTCGTCCCACGTCTCGCGTTGCACGCGGCGAATCGATTCTTGCGCCGCGAGTGTCGCGGCCAGCGCGCTTCGTGAATCGCCGCCACGCATCAGCTGCTCGGCCCGGTCGAGCATCGCGCGCGCTTCGTCCAACATCGGCTTGACTGGCTCGGCACGGCCAAGCCTGCCAACGACATCCAACGTCTGACGCATTTGAAGGGCTGCAATCTGCTGGCGCAAAGCCGCACTTTGCTTTCGGTTTTCGGCAAGTTCGCGCGTGGAACGGTTGATCGCCAACGGATCCTGAGTAAACAGGATCAGCGAAACGGAATCCGGGTCGCGAATGGTGATTCGCGGACCGCTCGATTGAGAACGGAGCAACGGCTGCAAGCCGTTTGACCCGAGATGATAAGCCTGGTCGGTGATTGGAACCGCGTGAGCGACAAACGAAAGCGGTTCCGTGCGATGCGGGCGAGGGACGTACTGTTGACCCGACTCGTGACGCGTCACGACGAGCAAACGGGAACGTTCCGTTTCCAGGACACGTCCACGAGTATGCGGCTCGTGCATGTCGATCTCTTCCGCGAACAAGCCTCCCGCCGCCCAAGGCTCGACCAAGGACAGCTCCGAGTTGATTAGTCGCAAGCTCGCCGCGCGGAGCTTGGCAACGTCGTCTTCTAAATCGAGACGCGAACGCGAGCGGAAACAGATACCCCGCGCGCCGGCGGCCACTGTTTCGAACGCTAACAGTCGGATCTGTTCCGGGTCCGCACAGAGCTTGGGGAGTCGCAAGCTCGAAGAATGCGAAGCGGGATGACTTACGTGAGCAATCGCCAGTTGTTCGACCAAACGCGACGACGGTTCCGTTTGAATCGTTCCCCAGACCGGTGTGCCAGTGATTGGGCGCAGTTGTTGTTGGAACCAATCGCCATAGTGTTGCAGATCGAAGCTCGTCCCGACGATCGTTTTTCCGAACATGAGCACGTCGCCGACGCTGACGAATTGTGCGATATCACGCTCCACGTCACAGACGATCGGTCGCGCCGCTTGGCGATCTTGACGGCGCAACTGGGTTGCCAGGTTGTCGACGGCGGTCGCATCGGCGGCCGTCGCTCCAGCGCCCAACCGCCATGCAATGACTCGACGATGGGCCGGTGTGAGGTCGAGCACTCCGCCGGTGATCGATGGTGGAGCGACCAGCCAGATGTTCGCCGCCTCGGCCTCGGACAACTGCGCGGCGCTCGGCGGATTGCGAAGCAGAATCGTGTTGAAGCCGAGTTCCTTCAACCAGGAAAGCGGTTCGCCATTGTGTTCGATGACGCGCGCGAAGTAGGGGCGATCTTCGACCAGCAGGACCGACCCTCGCAGCTCGGCGACACGACTCGGATGCTCGACCGAATTTGGTGTTGGCGTTGCGGCTGCGCCCATGAGTCCCACAGGCGTTGCGACTCGCTGCGACGATGCGTAACCGTCCAGTTCTAAATCGTCGGTCCACATCTCCGTGATGCCGGGGCCGGAGTACGCATTGAGGACGATATGGTCGATATACGCTTCACCTTCGTCCACCTGACCTAGTTGCAGACGACGGATACGAGCTTCTGCTTCGAGCGACTTCTTCACGTGGCGGACTTGAAGACGCTGCCACGCGCCCGGCTGCGTATAGAAGTCACCGTCAAGCATCACCGTTAGCGTTTTGCCCTCACGATCTTTCGCCCGCGGCAAGACCACGCGCAGCATCATGCGCAGACCGGGCCGATCCGCCTTGACCCACAAGCTGGGAACCAATTCGCCAATGATTCGCGCCGGCGGAACTGGATGAGCCAGATACGCGTAAGTCGCCTGCGTGCTCCAGACGCGAGCGTGTTCCGATCCCTGTCCGGAGTGGGCGACAGTGAAGTCACGTTCGTGAAGCAGCAAGCGCGCCGAGCCATCGGAATCCGCAAGCCGCCACGAGACCTCCGCTGACTCGAACCGCTCGTGAACCGCCCAGGCCGTCCGCGCCGAGAGCGCCGCGAACAGCGCGCAGACAAAAGTCAGCAAACCTTTCGACAGTTTCATGGATGTAGTCAGACGGCAACGTGCAAAGAAGAGATTTGTTGACAAGATGCTACATGGGATGTGAAGTCCCCGTTTCTGACGTAAGACGTGCTTGTATCAGCATTTGCGTCCAGCGGCTAGCTCAAACACGTGGCGTTCTTTCAACATGGCGTTGCGCCGTCATTTGCCGTCGATCCACGTAACATGTTATTTTCAAGCGAGTTGCGTTTCCGTGGCCGCACTTCGCGCTGGTTGGCACGAAGCCTGCTTTTGTAAGCCAGCACAACGCAACCACGGAGACATCGCCATGAGCACCGCACCACGAACGAACAGCAGCCACACGGAAGAACTTCCCGCAGACATGATCGAACTCGCCGGTTTGATCGCCGCCTTGCCGGCTGGACACCGAGTGACGATCGAGCACGTCTTCAACCGAGTGACCGAAAGTACAAAACGCCGACGCCGCATTTTGAATCTCGTCCAGGACGCCTTGGCTCAATTACGCCTGGACATGAAGTATCTGGTCTTCGACCTGGAAGCCACGCGACGCGAACGCGACGAGGCCCGCCAGCAACTCGAAGAAGGGACCAATCGCGGCGACGCATAGCTCGTGCCGCCGAATCGCAACTTGACCCCTCCCGCAAAACTCCGACTCGATCTTTCAAGTCGGAGTTTTGTCGTGCCGCGGCGGAAGCTTTGGCGAGATTGCGACCATCGCGAATGTCGAATACGATGAATCAACCGCCCTGCTGATACAGCCATACCACCCGTGGTCAAGGGGCTCATGCGGCATTGAGATCAAGGAAGGATAGAGGAAGGCAAAACCGCTCATGTCTGATTGGAGTGCCGAGAAGTTCGCGCAACGCGTTTTCGATCTCGCCTTACTTGATAGTCCGCAGATTAATGCCGTGTGGGGCGAACTGGGCTCGCGTCACGTGTCGCTCGACGAGATCGTTTCGGTGACGTTGCGGAAAGGTTTGCTGACCAATCTGCAAATCGAACGGATCCTGCGCGGCGAGCGGCAAGGCTTCTTTTATGGCAAGTACAAGCTGTTGTATTTAGTTGGTGCCGGGACATTCGCGCGGGTGTATCGTGCCGTTCACGTCGGCAAGGAAACCGTGGCGGCTGTCAAAGTGCTTCGCAACCGCTTCCTGAGTGACATTTCGCAGCAGGAACAGTTTCTCCGTGAAGGCAAGATGGTCATGGAGTTGCGGCACCCGAATATCGTTCCCGTGTACGAGGTCGGAGCGGAACGCCATCGCAAGTACATGGTGATGGAGTTTGTCGAGGGAGACAACTTGCGCGAGATTCTGAAGGTCCGCAAGAAGTTTGATCCAATCGAATCGCTGAAGCTGATCATTGACGTCGTATCGGGCCTGGACTTTGCAATTAGCAAGGGAATCACTCACCGTGACTTGAAACTCTCTAACGTCCTGCTGACGAGTTCGGGTCGCGCGAAGCTCGTGGACTTCGGGTTGGCCGCGATCGCAGCGTCCGAAAAGGAAAAGGGAGGCGAGGCAGGCTCGAGCGCCCGCAGTATCGACTACGCTGGACTCGAACGCGTGACCGGCGTCAAAAAAGATAACAAGCAGAGCGACATCTTTTTTGCCGGATGCATGTTCTACCACGTTCTCACCGGCGTGCCGCCGATGTCAGAAACGAAAGACCGCTCACAGCGATTGAGCGTTGCACGTTTCCGCGAAATCAAACCGATCACGCTCCACGAACCGAATCTCCCAGGCTCAATAGTCTCCGTCGTCAACAAAGCAATGGAGTTGGACCCCGAGAAGCGTTATTCGACACCGGGCGACTTTTTGATCGACTTGCAGAACGTCTTGCGACGACTCGAACAAGGAGACACGGGCGGCGGCACCGAGACCGGCGAGGGTGGCAAGAAACTGCTGGATCGCGAAGGCGAAGGTCGTAGCGTGATGATCGTCGAATCGAATATCGATATGCAGGATGCGTTACGCGATTTGTTGAAGCGGCGCGGCTATCGCGTGTTGGTGGTTGGCGACGCGCAACGTGCGCTCGGGCGGTTCGAAGCCGGCGGTGATCCGCCAGCGGAATGCGTGATCTTTTCCACGACCGAAATGGGCGAGGAAGCACTCGATGCTTTCAATGCGTTTGGCGAGAACGAGGATACGAAAGATATTCCCGCGGTGTTGTTTATCGCCGAGAAGCATCAGCAGTCCGCCGCACGCGCGGCCACGGCACCGCATCGCAAGCTATTGCCGATGCCGTTGAAGGTCCGGCAGCTGCGGGCGATCTTGCTGAAGCTGCTCAAGCCGAACCAGGCGCCGAGCAACGGTTGAGTCAATTCGCGACGAACTCTTCGATCGACACGGGCGTTTCCCGGTCGACGGCCCGCTGCGCCGCGAGACACAGCAACGTCGACCAGCGTCCGTCAACGGCCGTGCAGGGCGGCGGAGTCCCTTCACGAACGCATCGTGCAACGGCGGCAACTTCGTCCGCCAGTTCGAGAAGTTCCCCCGTGGGCTTATCAAAGGTCATCTCGGTCACATCATCACCGAGTCCATAACGCAGGCCGAACGTTGGCTTGTCCGAGCGTGCATCCGCCGCGCTCCACCACGCCCAGATGGTCCCTTCGGTCCCGCTGATCTTGCCCGTTTGATGATGCCCGAAAGCGGCCAATGTCTGGGAAATGACCGCGTAGGCTCCGTTAAAGTTGACGATGGCCGAGAAGTTGTCGAGCAATTTCGGGTTGTCCGGATGTCGCGAGTTGGCGCGGGCGTAGACGGATGTCGGTTCGCCTCGTGACGAGAGATACCATCGAGCCAGGTCGAAGAAGTGGATCGGCTCTTCCAAGATCCAACTCCCGACGCGATCAAGATCGTACCGCCAGCCCTGCGAGCCTGGCCGGTACGGAAAGCGCGACAGCTCGATTAACACATGGAGCGGATCGCCGATCGCACCTGCATCGATCAGCTTCTTCACGCCGCCCCACAGCGAGGACAACCGCAGCTCGTGACCGACCGCCAGAACAAGCTTGTTGGCGTCGGCCAGGGCGACGAGTTCGTCACAGTGCTCGACACGCAACGCCATTGGCTTTTCAAGCAGCAGGTGCTTGCCCGCTTCGAGAACGGCTTTGGCGATTTCAAAGTGCAGCTGGTTCGGCGCGACGACGGAAACAACTTCGATATCGTCGCGATCAATCAGTCGCCGATAGTCGCCAAGTACATCCGCCGTTGGATGCGCATCGCGAGCGAGTTGTTGACTGGCGTCGGAGCGCACCGCGATCGCTGTCAGTTCCGCATGACCGCAATTGGCAATCGCATCCGCATGATGCGAGCCAAACAAGCCATAGCCGATCAGTCCGAACTTTACACGCTTGTCGCTCACAACTCGTTGCTCACTCCGGCAAATCGTGCCCCTTGGTCTCGGGCAACAGGAACATCAAAGCAAAACCCACAAGGAACAGCGACCCAAGTCCGGTGACTGCGTATTCGAAACGCATGTCTGGCAGAGACTTCAGCCAGCCGGAAAAGACCAGCACCGGAACAGCGAGTATACGCCCGCCGTTGAAACAAAAGCTCGTCCCCGTCGCGCGCAGGTGTGTCGGAAACAGCTCGGGAAAGTAGATGGCGTACCCGGCGTGCATCGCCAAAGTGAAGAATCCAAAGACGGGCAAGAGGGCCAGTAACACCGTGTAGTTGGGCGGTAGGAAGCAGGTCACGGGTACGATCACGAACGCCAACAGATGAAACATCATAAACGTGCGCCGTCTCCCCAGCCACGCGCTCAGCGGACCAAAGGATAGCAAGCCGATGCCGCCTCCGGCAGTTTGGATGAGGCCGTAGGCCAGCTTTGCCTTGCTCGCGGCGGTCGCACTATCGACGCCGTTGGCCACCAGCATCTGTTGAGCCAAGTCTTGCCCGGCGACCGTGACGGCCCAGAATGTACCAAGCCCAACGGCCGCGAGCGCCATGCCAAGTAGTGCGTTTCGATTCCACTGCGAGTTCAACAGCAAGTCTGTGTAGCTCCCAAGTTGCTTTCCACCCTTCTCCGATTTGCGAGCTTGCCATTGCTCCGGTTCCTTGACGCTTGCCCGCACCCACAGGATCAGCAGTGCCGGCAACACGCCAAATAGATACGCGTACCGCCATTGAGCGCCGACGGCCCAACCCGCCAGGGCGGCCATCCAAGTTCCGAGTACGCTGGACGCGTGAAAGATGCCCGCGGCGTGAGCCCTGGCCCTGGTGGGAAAGACTTCCGCGACCAACGCCGCGGCGACGGCCCATTCGCCACCAACTCCCATCGCGACAAAGAAACGCAAAGCCGCCACCTGCCACAGCGAACTAGCAAAGAACGTCAGTCCCGAGAACAGGGAGTACATCAGAATGGTGATGACCATGATGGGGCGTCTGCCGTAGCGGTCGGCAAGCGATCCAAACAACAGGCCGCCAAATGTTCCTCCCAGCAGGAAGATTGCCAGAAACATGTCCCCATACTTTGTGACGTCGCGCTGGTCTCCGGACGCCCCGAGCATCTCTTCAAGCATCTGGCCGCGCGTGATGTTGAAAATCTGGCCTTCGTAGACGTCAAACACCCAACCTGCGGAAGCGATCGCCAGAACGAGCCATTGGTAGGCGGTGATGCCTGCGTACCAACGCAGCGGCCTTTCTTGGAGGTCTGACACGATCTGATCCGATGGCGGGGGTGGGCGGCAAATCGAAGCGTTCCAGGCTACTGGCTCACGCAGCGTCGGGCAAGCAGTGTCCACCGTTGGGCGACACTCCGAGTCGTCGATTCACGTCTCACGATTTGCATTGACGCGTCGCGGGAGCCACAATGCCGTTTCGCACTTGCGTTCTTTCATGGTGTTTATGCCGAGGAGTAGAATCGTGCCCACCAAGTATCGCGTTGCTGTTATTGGTCACACAGGTCGAGGCAACTATGGACACGGAGTCGATACCGTCTGGCTTCAGTTGCCCCAATGCGAGATCGTCGGCGTCGCGGACGCCCACGAGCAAGGATT
The DNA here is from genome assembly GCA_027622275.1 of Planctomycetota bacterium. Taxonomy (GTDB): domain Bacteria; phylum Planctomycetota; class Planctomycetia; order Pirellulales; family Pirellulaceae. The sequence goes on from JAQBZB010000004.1 coordinate 62,052, forward strand.
GGCCGACGCTGTCAAACGACTCTCCGCGCCGCAGGGCTTTGCGGACTATCGACAGATGCTCGACGAGGCGAAGCCCGATATCGTGGCGATCGGTCCGCGGTGGCTCGACCAGCATCGCGACATGGTACTCGCGGCCGCCGAGCGAGGCATGCACGTCTACATGGAGAAACCGATGTGCCGGACGCTCGAAGAGGCCGACGAGATGGCCGCGGCCTGCAAGAAGCACGACATCAAGCTCGCGGTCGCGCACCAAACACGCTACAGCCCGAAGTTGCATGTGATCAGCGAAATGATCGACGATGGCCGCATTGGAAAAGTCCTTGAGCTGCGCGGGCGCGGCAAGGAGGACGGGCGCGGAGGCGGCGAAGATCTGTGGGTGCTCGGCAGCCACGTCATGAATCTGATGCAGCACTTTGGCGGCGAGCCTAATTGGTGTATGGCCAACGTCATGCAAGATGGCACAGCCGTGACAAAGGAGCATGTCGCTGAAGGCCCGGAAGGAATCGGTCCGCTCGCCGGCGATTCGCTGACGGCAACTTATGGGATGGACGATGGCGTGACGGCGTATTTTGCGTCGACAAAAAACATGGGTGCCGGTAAACGATTTGGTTTACAGATCCTCGGCTCCGCGGGAATCATCGAGATCCTGACCGGCTACTTGCCAGCCGTCAACTATCTTCCCGATCCGACCTGGTCGCCCGGGCGCAGCGGCGCCAAATGGATTCCCGTCAGTTCCGCTGGTCCCGGTCAGCCTGAGCCGTTACCCGATGGCGGCTTGAACGCCGGAAACGTACGCGCCTGCAGTGATCTGCTGGCCGCGATCGAGGAAGATCGTTTACCCGAGTGCAGCGTCTATGAAGGCCGTACCACGGTCGAAATGATCGCCGCCGTCTTCGAGTCGCATCGGCATGGTGCGACCGTCGAGATGCCGCTGAAGAATCGCAAGAATCCACTGACGTTGCTCTGATCCGGCACTTCGTATCCGCCACCCAAGTTGAGTCATGATGCCACCGTACTTGCGTGCCTTGGCATGCCTGTGCCGGGAACCAAGAAACATAGACACGATTCGAAACAGCTTGGCTTCTTCTCCATAAGCGGTCGCTGACACCTTTACGTTCCACGAAGGCTCCGATGAATCCCGACATTGCATTCCGCGCGATCGAAGATTCGGATCTCGAGTTCCTGTACCAGGTCTATGCGGATTCTCGGGCTGAAGAACTTTCCATCGTTCCCTGGTCCGATGAGCAGAAGGAAGAGTTCCTGCGGATGCAGTTTCGGGCGCAACACGAGTTCTATCAGCAGAACTATCGACAGGCGGAATTCGAGATCGTGCTCGTCGATGGCGAGCCCGCGGGGCGGTTGTACGTGGAACGCCGCGAGGACGAGCATCGCATCATGGACATCGCGTTGCTGGCCAGCCAACGTGGCCGCGGGATCGGCGGCAAGATCATCCGCGACCTGTTGCAGGAGGCGGCCGCCGTTGGAAAACCGGTGACGATCCATGTTCTCAAACAGAATCGCGCTTTGAACCTTTACGATCGCCTCGGATTTCGCGAGATTGGAAGTACCGAAGTCTACTCATTAATGGAATGGACACCAGACTCGTTACCAACCGAACCGTCCGTCGAGTGAGAAGATTCCGATCATGACCATCGAGTTGTCACACGCTACGTTCGCCGATCGCATCGGAGAGACTTTCATCCTCTCCAGTGATGAGTTTTCAGCCATCTCCCTACAGTTAAACGAAGCGCTCGACCTCCGCCATCCCGATCGAAAGATCCCCCAGCACGTTCGCCAAGATCCCTTCCAGCTCACCTTCCTCGGGCCACGCGAGCCGTTGCTCCCACAGGGTCCGTACACACTCAGCCACGAGACATTGGGGGAGATCCAACTGTTCGTGATTCCCGGCGGTCCCGACGGCGAGCAACAGTTGTACAACGTCACCGTTAACTAAAGTTCCTTCATGGTGACGCTGTTTTCCATGGTCAGGTCCAACTGGGCGGGGATTTCCATTCCGTTCACTTCCAATTTCAGAGAACCCTTTATCCGCAGTTCTTGACGCTGCGAAACGATTTGACCGTACGCCGGGTCAAACGGTAACACGCCTTCGGACCCTTCGACCTTGAGGTCGCTTTCAACGACTTTCAGCGGCGATTCGCCTTCGACGAAATAGGCCACCGCGGTTGTCTGCGAGGTGACTTTCTCCAGGCTCTTGCCGTCTTGCTGGATGTTCCCTTCGTATGTGTACTCGTTGGTAAATGTAAACCGTTGGCCCGAATCGAGTCGGATCGTGTTGGTCCGCTGCCACGAATCGCCGGGCGAAACGGGCACGGAAGGCAGCTTGTCCAATTCATCGTTGGCTGTTGTATTAAGGTATCCCCCGTCGATCTGCGCTTTCATGGCGTCACGAATGCTTTGAGGCAGATCGGCATAGGCCGCGTCGCGTCCCTTGACGGCGACGACGCGGTTATCCTTGCTCATCACTGACTCCCAGGTCGACCCTGCCGTCGCCTTGAACACGTCTAGCAAAACGTCGTATTCGGAGCCGGGACGAGGGGCGTCCGGTTTCGCCGAATCGAATTTGAGTTCCACGCCGCCGGGGAGAGTCACGGTAGTCTTTAGCGCTTCGATCTTGTTGTTCACGACGAGCGTACCGTCCGCTGCCCGCTGCCCGTTGGCGGCAGTCACGGTTAACGATTGCTCCGAGTCGGTCACGACTTCCATGCCGGCCAGGGTGAGCGTTTGCGACGTCTTGATTTCTGCTTTCGAGATCGATTTGCGGCCGTCCGGGAACTTGTACTTGAGCGTTACTTGGGCCGGGGCGCTCGTGGCAAAAGTGGCGAGCAACGCGACAAGCGATGTCAGGTAAAAACCGCGGATCATGGTGGAGTTCCTCAATCAAAGAATGGTGTTGTTGGCGACCGCTACTGACGGACATCCGCGCGGGCAATGGGCTGATTATAGCCGTAACGATGCCGGTTTGAAGGGCGATTTCTGGAAGCGGTAGTGCCTTAAAGTTGCGTTGGTGGCTTCAAGACCTCGCCGAACAGACCCCGATGAGAAGTTCGTTTGCGTCGGACTGGATCGCGGCGTTGGCTTGAAACGTCATGTTCGTGGGACACTCTTGCCCAGTAGCGTCCGTCTGTGTCAGGCGCACAAAGAAACGTAACGTGCGTGGAGTACGCCCTTGCCTCATCGTGTGTTGCGCACCCTATCTGAATAATCGGGTAATAGCGAACGGTCGAATTGTAAGTGCGAGGCATTACTCCGATTCCGAGGCAAATGTTCCTGCCAATTCACCTCGAACGACCGTGATGACAAGGTCGCCTGTTTCGTAGTTGTGGTCCGGCAGTAGGGTTTCGTCGATCTCGTCGATGAGGCTCGCGATCTCGCCTTCCGCCAGTTCGTTAGTTGTGAGAATCACCAGAGTTGCAGCGACTTTGCCGTCGGCCAGGAAGTGCAAATCGACCGCCGCGAAGTCCTCGCCATCTCGCTGGAGTACGAAACGCTCGGAGGATGTGGTGCGTAAGACACGCACAAATCGAATGGGTCGCATACGGTGGTCTCCTGAGTAGCTGATGCGAAGGTGAAGTCTGAGTCGGGGCAGAGTGGTGTAAGAGACACGCAATCAAGTGTGCTGTTATCGAGTCATAGCCCGAAAAGTGAACTGAGGAAGTCTGTTGCCTTTTTCGACTTTCGATGTGTCGTTTGATAACGCAAGCTGGTCCCCGGAATACTGATCGATGTGTACCGTCGCTTCCGCGCGCTGATTCCTGTCCGAAAGCCATCTAATTGACGCTCGCTCGGCCAAACTAATTGACGCTTAAAAAGCGAGCCAGCCACACCGCGATATTGGCTCGATCCGTGGCCGCCCCTGACAAGTTGGGATCATTTTGGAGAAGCAGAATCAAAAGAGGGCCTGTTGCGGTGAGAATGTCGAGTCAGTTGTGCGGGCTCGGCGGAGCCGGCGACGGTTGGTTCGCCTCGGAAAGAGGGAGTCAATCGTGGCTGCGGCCAATCGCTTGGAAAGTACCGCTTGCGCTCGATGTCTTCAGCAGAAACAAACAACCGCCTTTGGGCCCGGTTCACGGCTTTTGTTCAAACTCGCTCAGTTGATCCTCGATCTTCGCCGGATCGCTGAGAACCGTCCATCGCCACTGTCCAAAAGTTTCGCAACTGCTGATCGCTCGCACCCACTCGTCGAGGAATCGGTGCTTTGCCCGCGTCTCGTCGGATTCCTGCCCTTTGACTTCGATAATCACCATCGTCCCGCAGTTGAGCCGCACCAAAAAGTCGGGCCGGTACTTCCGCACGGCACCGCGATAGATGTACAAAATCTCAAATCCCAAATGATCGTTCTTCACCCAGCTATCGACCAACTCGGAGTTGTCGAGATAGTAAGCCTCAGATCCTTCCCATCGACTGTCGTAAACCGCGACGTTGATATGCGATCGTTTCGTGCGTTCACAGGGGCGAGCCGTATACCACGGCCGCATGTCCGCGGTACTCAGCAACGCTCGATGCGTGTCAAAAACGGGCTCCAGTCGAGTCGTGTTTTCGAAACGAATTGCCTCAAAGATATGCTGCACGATGCGGTTCATATTCAGGATCAGCAGAACCCGCCGTTTCAACTCATCGCTGTCGTAACTGCGGCTCTGCGATCGAATCCGATCCGACAGCAGAACTTTCTCCACTAGCCGAATCACTTGTGAAAGCAATGCCTCGCGCGTCCCGTTCCAGCTCGGTTGCATTTGGTCGAAAACATCGCGAGCCATTTTGAACGTGACGGTTTGCAGCCGATGTCGCTTGCCGAGTTCCATCAAATCGATCTCGGACAACGCCTCCATGTTCGGCTTACCTTCGAGAATGGCCGCCAGTTCCGCATGGGTCGGCGTATCCATTGGATTCAATTCCAGGACGGGAACCTTCTGTAGGTCGAGCTGAAGTTCCGGGGCATAGACGTGTTCGATGCGGATCACATTCGGCCAAGAGATACCAAACTCCTGTTCCCTCTCGCGCAATGGCTCCACCATCGTCTTTGGCTTGGGCGGCGGTGGAGGCGTGTCGTCGCCTTCTTCGTGAGGCAAAAACGTGAACGGCACACCAAAGATGTTGACGTACTCGGGATCAAAGCGCCCGTTCTTCGGATTTACGTCATACGATGTCCGCCTGAGTCCACGTCCCACGACTTGCTCGCACAGCAGTTGGCTGGAAAACGCGCGCAACCCCATTACATGGGTAACGGTTTTCGCATCCCAGCCTTCCGACAACATGCCGACCGAAATGACGTTTTGAATTTGCTCGCCCGGCCGCCCCGGTTGCCCCACGGTATCGACCTGCTGCCGCAGCAACTCCGCCTGTTGCTGTTTCGTCAAGGGCTTCACGGGTCCATCGTCACTGTCATCGTCGTCACTGGACGGCTCAGCGAGAGCGACAGCTTGCTCTTGCGTTTCGGCCTGCCGGAGTACGCCGGAGTCGATATGCAACGTCTGCTCGGCCACACAGAGTTCCGGAATATGAATCCTCTCATGGTCGAACGCATACTTGATCCGAGCCGCCGTTTCTGTCCGATTCGCGACCGTGATCAAGACGGGGGGCACTGGATGCCCGACGCGCGCCCAATCTTCGCGAGTCTCCAGCCAATCCTGTCCGAGCAGCGTGTACGCTTGCGTGACGATATCGGGCAATGGCTCGTGCGGCAGTGCTTTGCGATTGAAGTCATCCTGCACATCGGCATCGCGATACAGGTGGTAAAACCGACTCTTGTAGTCCGCATCGAGTCGGCCATTGTCTCGCACCACCACACGCGGCGTCTTGACCAACCCCGATTCGATCGCGTCGTTCAATCCAAAGTCGCTGGTGCTCCAGCCAAACAGTGCGTCCTCGTTGCTCTTTTTCCCCGATGGAGCAAACGGCGTCGCCGAAAAATCGAAGCAATGCAACAACCCGCGCGTCCGATGAATCCGATCGAGACCATTGATCCACTTTGTCGCAACGTCGAGTTCGTCTTTGGCGACGCCCTTCACTTTGGAGTCCGTGGGGACGCGCCACGCGTGATGGGCCTCGTCGTTAATCACGATCAGGTTTCTGGCCGTCGCCATCTCGCCAAGAACTTCGCGCACATACGCTTCGTCACTCTTGGCGCCACGTTTGTCGACGCTGCGACGCCGCGAGATCTGTTCGTCCGTGTCCCAACCCAGCTTGTGCCAGTTGTGAATCACGACGGCCGCTTGCCGCAATTTGTCGTAAAGCGCGGGCGGAACGATTTGGAACAAATCAAAGTAGTTGCCGGGCGAATCGGGAACCAAAACGGCCAAGCGATTGCGGACCGTCAATCCGGGTGCGATCACCAAAATGTGTTTTGAATAGCGGGAGTCTTGGCCGTAGGTCACCTGATTGAGCGTCTGCCAGGCAACGACCATCGCCATCACGATGGTCTTGCCGCTGCCCGTCGCCATCTTCGCGCACCAGCGAGGGAACGGCCCGCCGTCACTTGGAATGTCAATGCCCTGCTTCTCCGCCGCCGGCGCTTCCGTCAACCAGATTAGCGTTTCGATGGCTTCCATTTGACAGAAGAAGAATCGCATTCCCTCGCGCTGATTCGGATCGTGCCAATGTTCCAGCAACCGCCGCGTGATGCCCGTCGCGCCGGGCCAATTTGCTGCACGCCACGCTTTCACGCGCGGGCGAATCTGGTTGACCAAGCCAAGTTCAATAAACTGCCCTGGGTCGTTGAATCCTTGCGCGTCGGGAGTCGCCACGATGTAGCCAGCGGGACGGCGGCCGTCCAGCTGGGTAAAGATCATGTGCTTGCGGTCGTAGCTCCAGTACTTCGACGGTTCCTCGAACGGAGCGTTGAGGATCAGGTCGCCAGCACCAAGCCGGACTTTGCGTTTGGGCATTGCGTTAGTTTCCGAGCAGATCGAGATTCATTCGAGCCGAAGTCCCCCGGTAGTTTCGTTCGCCAAGGCCACGAGACCATAAGTTTATACCGTCCTCCGGGCCAAAGGCCCAGCGGTTTGCCTAGCCCAGGCCAACGGCCTGGGAATCCATACACGCGTCAATCGCAAGGGCCAAACGGCCCGGCCGTTTGCATTTTGCTTCGCGCGCTTCGTTCGTACTCAATCCCAAACGTATCGCTCATCAATCTCGACGTCGTGCTTGTTACACAATTGTCTGAACTCTTCTTGAAAGGTCATTCTGTGGTGATGGTCGGCTTGAGTCCGGATGTATTTGTCGACGACATCGCGCAACGAGTGGCTGACCGAGAATGCTCCGTACCCCGCTTGCCAAGAGAAAACCGAAGTCCCGCCGTTCGCGTCCTTGGCCCATTTGGACGTCTCGGTTTTGATGTTTTCGACCAACTGCGCGATCGTAATTGTTCGTGTCAGCCCGACTAGCAGATGCACATGATCTTCATGCCCGCCGACCGATGCACTCACGCAATTCGATTCCTTGACGTGGTGAGCGAGCATCCGGCACATTTCCTCGCGGAAGGTTTCGTTCTTCAAAAACGGCCGGCGATCTTTTGTTGAAAAGACAATGTGCAGCCAAACCTGCGCAAGGGATTGAGGCATAAGCAAGGGTCCATTCGATTTCGTCAACAGAATTCCACAGGCCACAGGCCCGATCGTTTGCCAAACAACGAAGACAAACGGCCGGGCCGTTGGCCCTCCCATATTTCGATGCGGGCCGGAACCCAGGCCGCTGGCCTGGGCTAGGCAAACGAACGGGCCGTTGGCCCGTTACTCTGGGCCGAAGGCCCGAACATTCGTTTCGTCTCCGGGCGCGACGGCCCGTTCGGTTGTCCTCCGGGCCAAAGGTCCAGCGATTTACCTAGCCCAGGCCAACGGCCTGGGAATCGATATGCGAGTTAATCGCAAGGGCCAACGGCCCGATCGTTTGTTCGTTGCCAAATTGATGTTACCAAACGGCCGGGCCGTTGGCCCTCCCATACTTCGATGCGGGCCGGAACCCAGGCCGCTGGCCTGGGCTAGGCAAATGCATGGGCCTTTGGCCCGATCGAACAAATGGCAAAGGCCCGATCGTCTGCAATCGTCTTCCGGGCCGAAGGCCCAGCGATTTACCTAGCCCAGGCCAACGGCCTGGGAAACCATACGCGCGCCAATCGCAAGGGCCAACGGCCCGATCGTTTGCCAAACAACGAAGACAAACGGCCGGGCCGTTGGCCCTCCTATATTTCGATACGGACCTAAACCCAGGCCGATGGCCTGGGCTAGGCAAACGAACGGGCCTTTGGCCCGAAAAACTTGTCGATCACCCGCTCGATCAACACTTGAACCGTTGTCCCGAGAACCGTGCGCACTCACTCAACATTGAGTATCTTCAAACACTCAATCCCGCGATCGTCGATAATCTTGACCGCGACGCGGCGATTCTTGCCCAAGTCGAAAGGCAGTGACACCGTCCCGCGATATGCCTCGATCAACTCTTCGTCGATCTCGGCTTTCAGATTCTTGGCCAGTCGACTCCAGCCGTCCTTGTCGCCCGCCATCGGAAAGAAAACCTGACGAGGCAACAAACTTCGCCCGTCGTAGTCCGTGTCCAACAGCCACATCGCGATCCGCGACGTATCGCCCGATTCAATTTTGCCGTTGGCCGGATTGTAGTAATCGAAGCCATGCACTTCGACTTCCCATAACCCCGTGTCCTGGCCGCGATGGATCTTGCGCAGCGTGACGTCGGGTTGCCCGACCAACCAAAAGCTCTCGTTGCTCGAACGCTTCTTCTTCAGATCGTCGGTCAACAGATCGGTATTCATTTGCAGCTTCAGAAACTGCATGCCGGCCTTCTGCGGGTCCAGTTCGTCGATGTCCTTGGCCGCTTCGGGGTCGAAGTGGAAGGCCGCGAATAGCAGCACTTCGGGCTTGGGCGTCAAGCTCCGCGCTTCTTCCCAAGCCAGTTCGACTTGGCGTTGCTCAAGCGGTGCGTGCTCGGGACCGAACGAGACCGCGACCGTGCGGGCTTGTTTGTCCTTGGTTTCGCCCACGGCATGGAGATAACGAGTTCCGGGGAGCGGTTCCAAGCGGGCGAATTCCAGTTTCGCGCCGCCTTTGCCGCGGACGCCGGTACGAGCCAGTTCGCCGCGCCATTCGTCTTGCCGCGATGTCGCTCCCGACCGCGTGATCGATTGGTCCGCCGGCATCGGCTCGGCGAGCGGGCCGATGGAGTTCGGATCGTCGATCGGACGGACGCTGATCGCGGGCACCGCTTCGTAAGTGAAGGGGCCGGTCACGCGGGCCTTGGTCCGGTCGATTTCCGGTTGATCGTACAAGGTCTCCTGATCGGCGTACTTGGCGATGGCCGCGTCGATCTGCTCGCGCGTCAGGCCTTCGACGATCTCGGGATTGTTGGCGATCGACTTCAGTGTGATATGCGGCACGGTCTTGTACTTGAACCCGCTGCCCACGCCTTCGCGTGGACGAGCCAACGCGTAGTAATCAAACACCGCCGTCATCAACCGCTGCTTAGCCAACGTCACCGCCACGCGAGACGTGTCGCAAGTGATCCATCGGCGGCCCCATTTTTCCGCCACAAACGCGGTCGTTCCTGAACCGCAGGTTGGATCGAGGACGAGGTCGCCGGGATCGGTCGTCATGAGCATGCAGCGTGCAATGATCTCCGTCGAGCTTTGGACGACGTATACCTTGGGATCGGAGCGACTCTGGACAGACCCACTAATGTCGTACCAAAGGTTACCTACCGCTGTAATCGGGAAATCGTCTTTGAATCGCCGATACCGAAGGGTGCCGCGACCTGCATCACCAGTTGCCTGCAACCGTCCGGCCAATCCGAGACGTGCCAACCCGTCGCCGTGCGTCTTGAATGTGCCTTTTCCCGGTGAATATGTCGCGCCCTCGAATTCAAATGCCGTAACGTCACCTTCGCCAGAGGGCCGAGAACTGGTTAGATTATCGAGTTGAAACAGTCTCCAGTCTTCATCGGTTGCGCGGCGAGTCACTTCGGAAACGGGTAGGAATTCTTCATTTCGTGTTAATGCCTGATCGTAACGGTCGTCCGCTTCTGACGACCGGGGAACGAACAACTGCCGATACTTCAAGTGCGAACGGTCTCGGGCAAACCAGATTACAAAATCGGTAGTTGCGCCAAGAAATGAAGCAGTTCCCTGACTCGTTGTTTTGCGAATCGAAATGACAGATAAGAAATTCGGTCCACCAAAAACATCATGAAGTAGTTCCATCACATGATGCAGATTCTCATCGCTAATCTGAACAAACACGCTCCCCGACTCATGCAGCAGTTCCCGCGCGAGCAGCAGCCGGTCTCGCAAGTACGTGAGGTAGCTGTGAATCCCTAGCTCCCAGGTATCGCGAAACGCTTTCAACGTCTCGGGCTCTTGGGTCAGATCTTCATCCTTGCCGTCCTTCACGTCGCGTTTGTTCACAAACGGCTGAAAGTTCGAACCGTAGCGAATGCCGTAGGGCGGGTCGATGTAGATCATCTGTACCTTGCCCGCCAGCCCTTCCTTTTCCAGCAAGCTGTTCATCACCAGCAACGAATCGCCAGCGATCAAACGATTCGTCCAGCCATGCGGATGCTTGTAGAAGTCGAGCGCGTCGCGCAGTGGCAGGTACTCGGCCGGCTCCTCGAACAGCGACAATTGCTGCGGCTTGCCGCCGGTTGGCTTCGCCCGCTCGCCGTTGGTTCTGACCGCCGCGATGATCGCCTTGGGGTCGATCCGTTCGTGGACGTGCAAAGCTCGTCCGCTCCGCCTTCCCGGCCCACACCAACTGCGGATCGAGATGCGGATCGTAGGCATACGTCTTCCGCTGCGAAAGCACCGGCTCGCTATCCGACGTCACCAGTCCCACGGGAGGATTGTTCGCGCGTTTCTTACCCCTGTGCGCGTACGAATCAATTTGCTTCTTATCCGTTTGTGCGGCGGACTTGCTGGTTGACTTCTTTGTCGCCATCTGGAACGCGGTTTTCTGCCAGAGCGGAAACGGGTTTGCTTTGCGATCCACAGATTTTGACCGAAATCACCCTCGCTCGCGAGGGGATCAAGAGCTTGCCGTTTGAAATACGGCTACGACGGCTCATTGGAGCTGAATTCGCCACAGACAAGCTCGCTCTCGCAAGTTCGCCCACTGCCCAGGGGCTTGGGGCGCCGAACGATTGATTCCTGACTGAGACCGGCTAACGAGTTCCGCAGCTACGTTCCCCCGTTTCATCAATCGGCATCGTGACGTTCTTTTGCGAAATCCTCCCGAATCTCTGGACGTTCGAGGTCGAGCCTAAGCTGCTTTGGCTTGTCGCGGGCATTAATAAGGATAAGCATTAATAAGGACAGGCATTATCCTGTTAAACAAATCACAGGGGTCAGGCGTCTTTGATTGGTTCGGCCGAGACAACGACGCGCCGATCAGCGGAACCACGATTCATAAGGCTGTCAAAGCGGCAGCCTGCGAGGCCGGTCTTTCCCCGGCCCTCTCGCCTCACACGTTACGCCACAGTTTCGCGACCGGTCTGCTCGAAGCGGGTGTCGATCTGCTGACCATCAGCCGCCTCAATCCAATCAATCGTCTTGTCACGCATTGTCAGCGAGTTGATCACGTAGGAATCTTGGGAATGCGATTCCACGGCCACGATAGTTCCCGTCGCGACGGAAATGATCTCAAGCTCCGGCAAGACTGCAATGCGATTCGCCTGTCGTGTTTCAACTCGCGGCTGCCACGCTGCCCATTGCACTTCACTGAAGCCGTAGACTCGAAACGAGCGTTCTTTCACTTGGACGTGAAGATTTAAAAGCGGATCAGCGGGCCAGCGGTTCGCCCACTCGGAACACGGAATCGTCAGGCGGCAGGCTAATTCAAACTCAGACGGCGCGTCGCCAACAGGCTCGCACAAACTTGCGATCTCGCGATTGCAGTGGTCGCAAAACTCGTGGTCTCGCGACTCTCGATCACAGTAACCACAAACGATCACCAATTACCGCCTCTTTACGAAAGCCGGAACATTAAAGAGCGACTGGGGCTTGGATCATCGCTCCCAACTGCGTGACGCCAGTTTATATCGTCCCTCGACTGGAATCTACCACCAAGGTCGACGGACCTAGCACCAGCACAAGCGAACTTTTGAAGGCTGCTTCGCGAGCGAACCGAAAGAAACTGGCAATCCCCTCTGTTCTTGGTGCGTTTTTTTGTTTACGCACCAAGAGTACTCAAAACAACGAGGAGGATTTCGAGTGAACAAGATTAAACGACGTAGTCGGGATCGCCGCAGGCGGAGGAACGAGCACCGCTTGAACGAATCTTCGTCGGCCGACCGGGGCCAGCCGAACAGTCCGTCCTACTTGACGTACGCGACGTTGGTCACGAACGGAGGGGTGAAGCTCGGGGCGACGACGGCGTCGTCAGCGTCGATGCCTGCCTCCATCCAACCCAAGCGATTCACGAAGGGGTCGTCACCTTCGTAGCGGTGCTCGACGACGTAGCGAATGTGGCCGTCTTCGTACAGGATGTTGTCGCCACGGCCACCATGATTCGTGCTGCGATGTCCCGCGAGTAGAAGGCTTGGCGCGTCGGCCATGAGGGCAAAGTAGGTGCGTCCGAAGTTTCTCGGAGCCAGATGGCGGCCGTTAATAACAACGCCGAGATTGTATCCATAGCTGCCGCCGATCGATCGTTGAATCAGGATCAGAGTCCGCCCGGATGCTTGATCGATCTCGTCCAATGATGGCAGCTCCCACACGTCCATCCGCGGGGCGAGCGCTGAACTTGGACAAATGAGTTTGCTTTCGTCGGTCAGATAACCCGCGTCGAGCAACACAGGAGCGTAGATCCCGGCGACCGCGCGATTGCCTTCGACCGGCACCGCGGGGAAGTAACCTTGGCCCGCTTTCTCGCTGTAGTCGATTAGCGCGAGTCCCAACTCGCGTAGATTGTTTTGACACGCCTGCAAACGAGCGGCGTAACGGCTCTGAGAAATCGCCGGGAAGAAGAGCATCGCGCCGGCCAGACAAATCCCCGCCATGACGACAGCGTCTGCCATTGACCACCGGTTGCGACCGCGAGTCTCGGCGCGAGTCGCCGGATGCAGACCTTTACCGGCCGGAGTCACCGTCGTGCGCGCGGCAATCAGCGAACAGGTGCGCTCGGCCAAGCCAGCCGGCGGATCGAACTCTTCGTACGTTTCGGCGAGGGGCTCCAGTGTGAGCGCAATGGATTCCAACTCATCGCGCCAATCGGGGTTGGCCGCGAGTTGCTGTTCGACGTCGATTCGTTCGGCGTCGTCCAAAGCACCAAGCAAGTAGCCAAGCAATTGCTCTCGAATTTGATCGTTCACGTATGCGATTCCGCGTGAGTCATGTTCCAGTACTCGTTCAGCTTCCGAATCGCTGCGTTCAAGCGACTCTTGACCGTTCCGACCGGAATGTCCAACGCGTCCGCTGCCTCGCGATACTTCAATCCCTGATAGTACACGAGATGGACGACATTACGCATTTGGTCGGACAGTTGGTCGAGGGCTTGCTGAACCCATTCGCCACTCTCCAGGCGACTTGCCTGCGACATTGGATCGGGGTCTTCGCTCACCAAGATATCCACCAACTTGGCCGAATCGTCGCTGCCTGCTCCCGCGCGGTCAAGACTGACCGCACGATGCCGCTTGTCGCGACGCTGAGCATCAATCGCAGCATTCGTAGCGATGGCATACAGCCACGGTCGAAACCGACGCCCCTCTTCAAATTGTGCGCACTTCTGATGCAACAGTATGCACGTGGCCTGAAACACATCTTCCGCCATCTCCGGCTTGCCGAGATAACGACAAAGATAGTTGTACAGCTCACGTTCATAGCGCTGCACCAGCGCGGCAAACAGGCTGCGATCACCGGTGGCACGATATTGGAGGAGCAGTTGCTCGTCCGTCATCTGAGCTTCCCGGTCACCCGAGGAGTCGGGAATCGGGGAACCGGCCTGTTGGGGAATTGCGATCATGGTGGCCATTTTAGTCATACGCATTCAAGTTAACGAGGGTTCATGAAGGAAAGAGTCAGCCGTTCGGCCAGTGACGGTTCTCGTCCAAACCGCCATCATATCAACCAGCACCAGAGTTAGCGAACGCTTGGTCCGGCGCGAATTGACAGTCCCAAACCACCGACTTACACTCACGACTCGCATAGATCGCAAAACCCGTGCCACCGGAAACCAAGTGTCCAAATCGCGTTACCAATGGGCTGCGCCGGGCGACGTTAACGCGTTCTTTGGCTTGATGTTAGACAATATCGCCGATCTTCTCTTGGCAGTCGGTCTGCTGTCGGCGATCTTTGGACTTCCTACAAAATTCGCCCTGCGTTACATGGTCCCTGGGACAGCCGTTGGGGTGCTGGTGGGGGATCTGCTGTTCTTCTGGATGGCCTTCGCCCTGGCTCGTCGGACGGGACGCAACAATGTCACCGCCATGCCGTTAGGGCTCGATACGCCGAGCACATTCGGGATGGTCTTCTTTGTTTTGGGACCCGCATTCCAGCACGCGAAGGAGAGTATGTCCGTCGAATCGGCCGCGATCTACACCTGGCATATTGGAATCTGCGCCATCTTTGTGAGTGGGTTGTTCAAAGCTGCCTGCGCGCTGGGATCGAATTGGGTCAGACGCGTCTTCCCACGTGCCGGGCTTCTCGGGTCGCTGACGGCGGTTGCTCTCGTCCTGATCAGCTTTCTGCCGCTGATCGAGATCATGCACTATCCGGTCGTCGGATTCTTGGCCCTCGCCATCGTGTTGACCACGCTGGTCGCAAAGATTCGCGTGCCGGGAAAGATTCCAGGGGCCTTGGCCGCGACGATCGTGGCGGGAGCCGTCTACTACCTAATGGTCGGCTTCGACGTGATCCAGCACGATTGGGGACAGTTCGAGCAGGCGCGCCAGGGACTGTTGCCGTACGAATGGTTGAGTGTTTTTCGCTTCGAGTGGGTTGCGGTCTTACCCGATTCGATCCAGTACCTTCCGGTGGTGATTCCGTTTGCGTTGGGGACGGTCATCGGCGGAATCGATTGCACCGAAAGTGCGGCGGCCGCGGGTGACGAGTTTGACACACGACAGGTCATCGGCGTGGAAGCATTCGCCACGATTGTGGCAAGCCTCTGTGGTGGTGTGATTCAGACCACGCCTTACATTGGCCATCCGGCCTACAAAGCGATGGGTGGTCGCGCGGCGTACACCCTGGCGACCGCCTTGTTCGTCGGAGGCGCGGGGCTGCTGGGATACTTCGGTTATCTTTACGCCCTCATTCCAAAGGCCACGGTGTTTCCGATTCTGGTCTTCATCGGTTTGGAGATCACGGCCCAGAGCTTTCAAGCCACGGCGAAGCGGCACTACGCGGCCATTGTCTTGGCTTGTGTGCCGGCACTGGCCGCGCTGACATTGATCTTTATCGACAAGATCTTTGGCGACCTGGCGCCGCAAGGTATCGCACTCGAGTCGCTCAGCGCGCCGTTGCAACTCGAATTGCACACGGTTCGCATTCTGGCGAGCGGATTCATCGTGACCAGTTTGCTGTGGGCGTCAGGGTTAGCCGCGATCATCGATCGGCAACTGAACGTGGCCGCCGCATACTTTGGGATCGCGGCAGCGTGCAGCTTCTTCGGCATCATGCACTCACCCTTGCCTGGAAGCCCGCTGTTCCTCCCTTGGAACCTTGACGCAGCATCTCTGGAAACAACTCTGCAATATGGAGGCGGATACCTCTTAACCGCCGCCATGCTGCTCGGGTGGCACTACTGGCGGGAGCAGACCGGCGAAGCAGCGATTCACGACGAAGAGTTGGCCGAGAGCACACGTTGAGTCCCGCCGTTCTCTTCGGCGATGCGGCTGAACGGCTTGCAAATTCAGCTACGGTAAACTGAAACTTGTTGGTTGCGTAATTGGGATTCATCCATGCATCGGGTGGCCGTCTTATTCGAATTCAATTCACTCAACGGCGGCGAACATTCGCTGCTGACGGCACTCGATCAACTGTCCGCGGAGCCGTTTGAATTCGTGGCGCTGGCTCCGGTTGATGGCCGGTTGGCGGAAGCGCTTCAACAACGCGGAATTCAGCACGTCCCGCTCTCATTGCGTGATCAAGCAGGAAATCGACTGCCGAGAGCACAGGTTTGTGAAAGGATCAAAGACGCCATCAAGGACGTTTCGCCGAACGTCGTTCACGCCAACAGCCTCTCCATGGGGCGGCTGACCGGTGCCATCGCCAATCAGCTCGAGCCGCACTGCGTGGCCCATCTTCGCGACATTCTCAAACTGTCGCGAACGGCCATCGAAGACCTCAACCAAAACAGCGTGCTGCTCGCCGTTTCACAAGCCACGCGCACGTTTCATATCGAGCAGGGAATGCGGGCCGAACGAGTCCGGGTGCTGCATAACGGCGTTGATTGCGATCGATTCCGTCCGCGAAACCGCACGGGGTCGCTGCAGCGTGAACTGGGATTGCCGAACGATTCCTTTCTGGTTGCGACGATCGGTCAAATCGGTCTCCGCAAGGGACAGGACGTGCTGGCGGAGGCCGCGGTTCTGGCGGCCGACCGGCTGGCCAACGTGCATTATTTAGTGATCGGCGAGCGTCTGTCGTGGAAGGCGGAGAGCATTGAATTTGAACAGGCCCTTATCGATCGGTTCAACACGTCAGGACTCGGCGGCCGGCTTCATCGGCTCGGATACAGAAGCGACATCGACCGCTTGATGAACGAAGTGGATTTGCTGGTCCATCCCGCTCATCAAGAACCGCTGGGACGTGTTTTGTTGGAAGCAGCCGCATCCGGATTGCCGATCATTGCGACAGCCGTGGGCGGGACCGAAGAGATTCTTTGCAATGGTGAATCCGCACGGCTCGTCCCCCCCGCCGATCCACCATCGCTTTCGGCAGCCATCGTCGAGTTGCACGGCGCTGCGGCGAAACGACTCCGCTATGCCGTCGCAGCCCGCAAGCGTGTCGAGACGGCTTTCAATGCCCAGGGAGCGGCTCGCGAACTGGCAGCCGTCTGGAGCGAAATCGTGAGTTAATGGCGAGTGGAACGCTATAAAAAAAAGTCCGGCATCAGCCCTTCGCCGGGGCTCACGGCGTATCCATCCAAGTTCGCCATGCCTTCCTCGGCGAGAACCTCTTCGTCGACAAAGAAGTTGCCGGTGCAAGTGCGACTGTTGCGCGTGAGGATTGCGTGAGCGGCATCGGCCACGATGGTTGGTTGGCGGCTGTGACGGATCACTTCGTCGCCGCCGAGAAGATTCTGGACGGCGGCGGTGGCGATGACCGTCTTGGGCCACAGAGCGTTCACCGCAATACCGCGCTCGCGGAACTCTTCGGCCATGCCGAGCACACACATACTCATGCCAAACTTCGACATGGTGTAGGCCACATGCGGCGCGAACCATTTCGCTTCCATGTTCAGCGGCGGCGAAAGGTTCAAGATGTGCGGGTTCGCCGCCTTGGCGAGATGCGGCAGGCAGAGCTGCGATGCCAGGAACGTCGCACGTACGTTGACCGAGTGCATCAGGTCGAACCGTTTGGCCGATGTGTCGGCTGTCCCGGCGAGGAAGATCGCGCTGGCATTGTTCACCAAGATGTCGATTTGTCCAAACGCTTCGACCGTCCGTTGGACGGCCGCGGCGATTTGATCTTCTTCCCGGACATCGGTCACGCAGGGCAATGCCTTGCCTCCGGCGGCCTCGATCTCTTCCGCGGCGGTGAAGACCGTCCCCGATAACTTGGGATGCGGCTGGGCTGTCTTGCCGAGGATGGCGATGTTCGCGCCGTCCGCCGCGGCCCGCAATGCGATCGCCTTGCCAATCCCGCGCGTCGAACCGGTGATGAATATCGTTTTGCCTGCGAGTGTGGTCATGCGTCGCCTGTCTATCGATATCTCGGACCTGCCGCCACTGGCTCATTTGAAAAGCGCGGCTGCATGCCAGCCTGGATGCATTCTTGAAACCGACAGCATCCGCGATGCACGCCGCTGCGTCAACAAAGGAGCAGTCTGAGTGGTGATACCGTCGGTGTAACGCGACGAACACCGTCGCTCTGCCTGTTTCCTCTGGCGTCGATCCGGTAAGATCGACCGGCCATCGTCGTCAATCAACTCATCAACTCATTGCGGAGCACCCCGCGTCGGATCAATGAACAGGCTCGTTTCGTCTTCCAACACGGTGCGCCCCATGCTGGCCTTGGCGCTGCCGGTGTTGGCGGAAGAGTCTTTGACGATGCTGGTCGGCTATACCGACTGGTGGCTGGCCGGCCATTTTCTCGCGGGTGCCGAGTACAAAGCCGCGATGGGATTGATGTCCTATGTGCTGTGGCTGCTGCCGAGCATGTTTGCCGCGGTGGCGATCGGCGCGACGGCGCTGATCGCTAGATTTGTCGGAGCCGGTGACCGTGACGCGGCACGACGCGTGGCTCATCAAGCGCTGTTGCTCGGCCTTGTGTTGACCTTCGTTGTGCTCGCGGCCGTCCTGCTTGGCGGCAGATCGCTCGTCCACATCATGCAGCTCGAAGGCCGAGCCGCCGAGTTGGCGGTGCGCTACATTTGGATTCTCACGCCCGTCATCCCGGCGATCATGCTCGAACAGGTTGGCGTCGCGTGCCTGCGCGGCGCCGGCGACACGGTGAGTGGCTTTGTCGCCAAATCGATTGTCAATGTTGTCAATCTCGTCGTTAGCGCATTGCTGGTTGTCGGCCCTGGCAACATCCCGAAGCTCGGCTGGGAAGGACTGGCGATTGGAACGGCCTGCGGCCACGGACTCGGCGGGCTTTTGGTGCTGGGACTGTTGATCCGAGGCCGAGCCGGAATGCGGCTGGAGTTGGCCGGAATGCGGCCCGACCGGGAACTGATTCGACGCCTGTGGCGAATCGGGATGCCTGGAGGTGTCGATGTGCTGGCCGTGCTTGGTTGCCACTTCGTTTATCTCGCGATCATCAACAGCCTGGGTGTTGCCGCTGCCGCGGCGCACGGCCTGGGCGTTCAGATCGAAGCCCTGGCGTACCTCACGTGCTACGCCTTCCACGTGGCGGCTTCGACGATGACCGGGCAATTGCTCGGCGCGGGCGAATCGCGTCGCGCGACCCGCTGCGCGATCGAAGCGTGCTTCGTCGGAGGTGCGATGCTCACGGCCGCCGCTCTGGTGTTTTACTTCGCGGGTGCCTGGCTGGCGGGTTTCTTTACCGGCGACATTCACGACCCCACCGCGATGGCCGCCGGCAAGCTCTTGAAGATCGTCGCTTTCTCGACACCTCCGCTGGCGGTCATGATGGTCCTGACCGGCTCTCTGCGAGGCGCTGGCGACACGCGCTGGCCGCTGGTCGTCACCTTCGTCGGCTTGATCGCCGTGCGGCTTCCGCTGGCCTGCTGGTTCGCCTGGGAGTCGTTTCAAGTTCCCGGACTGGACATCACGGTCACAGGACTGGGACTTGGCGTGGCCGGCGCCTGGTGGGCGATGGTGATCGATGTTGTCTTGCGCAGTATTCTGCTCATCTACAGATTCTGGCAGGGCCGCTGGAAAGAAATGGCCGTGTAACTCGGATTATTCACGTAGGGTGGGACAAGCGTGCCTAAGTGCTTGGTGGGCCAGCGGAAACGGCAATCCTATCCAAAACAACATGCAATTTGATACAACGATGGACAGCACGCGCCGGCCCACCAAATCGCCGTTTCCTTGTCCCACCCTACCAATGTCATGCATGATCCGGGTGTCACGCATCATGGAAGCGAGCCGTGCCGCCAGCGGATTCCTCGACCTCAGAGCAAGGATAACCTCGGATGTTCTCCAGAACTGAAGCCTTCTTCGCGACGCTCTATCTATTCACACTCACTCTTTCAACGGCTCCGATCAGCGCCGCTGAGCTTCCCGCTCGGCAGCCAATTCAAGAAGTTCGAGCTACCGGCGGAATGGTGGTTTCGGACAGCGAGATCGCCAGCCGCGTCGGGCGCGATGTGCTGGCCGACGGCGGCAATGCCGTCGATGCAGCGGTCGCGACAGCGTTTGCTTTGGCCGTGACGTGGCCCGAAGCAGGTAACATCGGCGGCGGCGGCTTCATGATGATTCATCCAGGAGCGGGACGAGCGCCCATCTGCGTCGACTATCGCGAAACCGCACCGTTGGCGGCGACCGAGAACATGTTCGCGACCGACAACAATCGCCACAAGTGCAAAGCCGTCGGCGTTCCGGGAACCGTGCGGGGCCTCGCGCTGGCTCATCAACAGTTTGGCAAGCTCCATTGGAAACGTCTCGTAACGCCTGCCGCCGAACTTGCGGAGCAGGGCTTTGCGGTAAACCCGTGGCTGGCCCATTCGACGAATGACTTACTCGACGATGCAAGTGTCCAAGCGCGGAAGCGTTTTGCCGAGTTGCGGCGCGTCTACGGTCATCCGGACGGGCGTGCTTGGCAGGTCGGCGATACGATGGTGCTGCCGGATCTCGCCAAGACTCTGCGATTAATCGCGGAGGAAGGAGCCGACGCGTTCTATCAAGGCCAGATCGCCGATCAGCTCGTCGCCCAGATGCGACAAGGCAACGGCCTCATCACGAAGGAAGACCTCGCGGTTTACCAAGCCAAATTACGTGAACCGATTCGCGGAACGTATCGCGATTACGAACTGATTGGCCCGCCGCCGCCGAGTTCCGGCGGAGTTTGCGTCATCGAAGCGATGAACATCCTCGAACCGTTCAAGCTCCGCGAGCAGCCACGCTATGGCAGCCGTAACATGCACTTGATCACCGAGGCGATGCGGCGCGTGTTCTGCGATCGCGCGCGGTATCTGGCCGATCCAGACTTCGTTGGCATCCCCCCGCAGCTGACCACAAAACCTTATGCGGCTGAATTGGCCAGCAAGATCGTTCTCGAACATGCGACTCGCAGTGATGCCCTCGCGCCGGAAATCGCACTTGCTCCGGAGAGTCCCGACACGACTCATTTCTCAGTCATCGATCGTGATGGCATGGCAGTCAGCAATACCTACACGCTAGAAGCGAGTTGGGGATCGCGCATCGTCGTCACCGGAGCCGGCTTTGTGCTGAACAACGAGATGGGAGACTTCAACTGGGAGCGGGGTGTGACGAATCGAGCGGGTCAAATCGGCACGGTGCCGAATCTGATCCAGCCCGGCAAGCGCATGCTCAGCTCACAATCGCCGTTCATCGTGGCTCGCGACGGCAAGGCGTTTCTGGTGACCGGCAGCCCCGGCGGTCGCACGATCATCAATACGGTTTTGGGCAGTCTGCTGAACGTGTTGGAATTCGAGATGACGCTCGCCGAGGCGATCGATGCTCCGCGCATGCATCATCAATGGTTTCCGGACGAGCTGCGTTTCGAAGGGGCCAAGTCTGACGAACACGCGGCGGCCGTCGAACAACTTCGCGCCCTCGGCCACACCGTCTTGCACCGCGATCGCCAAGGGAGCGCCCATTCAATTCAAGTCGATCCAGAGACAGGCCAATTCATCGGCGTCGCTGACTGGCGGCGGGGCGGAGCCGCGGTCGGCGCGGATTCTCAGGCAACAGGCCGGAAATAAACCACCGATCGTTCGACGAAGTCGCAAAGTACAATGGAGCTAGAAGATCTGCGACCTTGCGCCCCGCGATGGTGATCGATGCCCGAGAACTCCGACGAAATCATCTTGGAACTGATCGACGTTCGGCGGACGTTCCGGATGGGTGAGGTTGCGGTGCAGGTGTTGAAAGGAGTTTCGTTTCAGGTGCGGCGCGGTGAGTTCCTGGCCGTCGTGGGGCCGAGTGGGTCGGGGAAGACGACGATTCTGAATTTGATCGGCGGGTTGGACTCGCCCACGTCGGGCGTCATTCGTTATCGGGACCAAGACCTCACGCAAGCCAGCCGCAGCGAGCTGACACGCTATCGCCGCGATGCGATCGGGTTCGTGTTCCAGTTTTATAACCTCGTGCCGAATCTGACCGCCCGCGAAAACATTCTGGTCACGACCGAGATCAGCCAGAATCCGCGCGACGTTGATGAAGTCTTGCAGCTTGTCGATCTGACCGATCGCGCCCATCACTTCCCGGCGCAGCTGTCCGGCGGCGAGCAGCAACGGATCGCCATCGCGCGGGCCTTTGCGGGGAATCCGGAAGTGCTGCTGTGCGACGAGCCGACGGGGGCGCTCGACTTCGAGACGGGCAAGAAGGTGCTGCGCGTGCTGTTGGACTTGAATCAGCAGCTGGGCAAGACCGTCATCGTCATCACGCACAACTCGGCGCTAGCTCAAGTCGCCGATCGTGTCATCCATCTGCGTAGCGGAGAGATTTCCAGTGACGAAGTGAATGAGTCGCCGATCGCGCCCGAAGAGGTGGTGTGGTGAGAATGCTGCGTCGAAAACTGGTCCGCGAGTTGTACGACGCCAAGGGGCTGCTGCTGCTGATCGCCAGCATCATCGCGGTCGGCGTGACTTGCTTCGTGGCGATGCAGTCGGCGTATCACAACTTGGACCAGACGAAACGCCGCTACTATCGCCAGTGCCGGATGGCGGACTTTTGGATCGACCTCAAGAAGGTTCCGCTCACCGAACTCGATGCGCTCTACTCGATTCCCGGCATCACCGAGATCCGTTCCCGCATCCGGTTCATGGCCAACGTCGACTTGGAAGACTTTGCCGAGCCCGTCAGCGGCATGGTGTTGTCATTGCCCGATCGAAGAGCGCCGGTGATCAACAACATCGTGCTGCGATCCGGCGACTACTTCACCGACCATCGCCCCAACGAAGTCATCGTGAATGAAAAGTTCGCCGAGGCGCACCATCTCGGGCCGGGGCAGACGATCCATCTGGTGCTGAACAATCGGCGGCAGGAGATGTTCATCGTCGGCACGGCGATCAGCAGCGAATTCACTTATCTCGTCGGCCCCGGCTCGTTCATTCCCGACCCTCCGCACTTCGGTGTCTTTTACGTCAAGCAATCGTACGCGGAAGACATCTTCGACTTTGAAGGTGCCGCGAACGAAGTGGTTGGCATTCTCGCGCCGGAAGCTCGCGCGGGCGTCGATGAGATTCTGCGTCGCTCGGAGCGGCTGCTCGATCCGTACGGCGTCTTCGCCACGACGCCGCTGCGGCTGCAGCAATCCGACCAGTTTCTGAGCAATGAAATCAAG
Organism: Planctomycetota bacterium; assembly: GCA_027622275.1. GTDB lineage: Bacteria > Planctomycetota > Planctomycetia > Pirellulales > Pirellulaceae. The sequence goes on from JAQBZB010000004.1 coordinate 85,165, forward strand.
GGGCTCGGCGAGATCGCGACGGTCATTCCCACGATTTTTCTTGTTGTGGCGGCACTCGTCTTGAACGTGCTGATCACGCGGATGACGCGCCGGCAACGGGTCGTCGTCGGCACGTTGAAGGCACTGGGCTACTACGACACCCAGATCTTCTGGCACTTTCTCATGTATGGGCTGTGCGTCGGCGTGCTCGGCGGATTGTTGGGCAGCGGGCTCGGTTATCTGTCCGCGACGGGAATGACCGAGGTGTATCAATGGTTCTTCGAGTTTCCCGATTTGCGGAGCGATTTTTACTGGTACACACATGCGATTGGGATGTGTGTGAGTATCGCTTGTGCGATCGCCGGCGGCTTTCGCGGTTCGCGCGCCATGTTGCAGCTACAGCCGGCCGAAGCCATGCGTCCCGAACCGCCCAAGCGCGGCGGCCGAGTGTGCCTCGAACGACTGATGGGGCCAGCGTGGCAGCGGCTCAGTTCGAGTTGGCGAATGGTTTTCCGAAGTCTGCTGCGGCATCGCACGCGCACCGCGACCGGCGTCTTTGCAGCCATGATGGGTGCCGGCTTGTTGGTGACAGGCTTCATGATGACCGAGGCACAAGAGTTTCTGCTGAGCTTCCAGTTCTATCGCACGGCACGCAGCGATCTCGAGGTCACGTTCGAGAGCGAGCAGGGAATTGAAGCACTCGCGGAAATCAAACAGCTGCCAGGCGTCGACGATGCCGAACCGCTGTTAAGCGTCGCCTGCGACTTTGTACACGGACCCTATCAGCGAAAGGGAGGCATCACGGGGCTGGTGACCGACGCGCGGCTGACGGTTCCCTACGACAGCAACGGGCGGCAGATACGGATTCCTGAATCGGGAGTCGTCTTTACGAAGCGGCTCGCGGAATTGTTGCATGTTCGTCCAGGCGACCGGCTGACAATGATTCCGGTCAAGGGTGAGCGACGACCGGTCGAGATCGCTGTCGCGCAGATCGCCGACAGCTACATGGGCTTGTCGGCCTACGCCCAGATCGATTACCTGAGCGGGCTGGTGGGCGAGTCGTTTGTGATGAGCGGCGCACAATTGACGACCGTCCGCGAGACGAAGCAACTCGACGCACTTTACCGCGAGTTGAGACAGAAACCAAACATCCTCGGCGTCCAATCACGCCCTGCGATGATCAAGCAAGTGACGGAGACGCTGCTTCAAAATCAATACGTGTTCATCGGGATACTCATACTTTTCTCTGGCATCGTCTTCTTCGGCAGCATCGTCAACGCATCGATGGTGAACCTGGCGGAGCGGCAGCGCGAAGTCGGCACGTTTCGGGCGCTCGGCTACAGCGAATGGCAGATCGGCAGCATGTTCCTGCGCGAGAACCTGTTGACCAGCTTGACCGGCGCTCTGCTGGGGCTGCCGGTTGGTTGGTGTTTGACGTGGCTGACGGCGACTTCGTACAACAACGATCTAATTCGCTTGCCAGTCGTCAGCGCGCCGTGGATCTGGTGGACGACGCTTGTCTTAGCAGTCGCCTTCGCCCTCGCCGCCCACGCGGTCGTCCAATGGACGCTGTCGCGGATGGATTACCTGGAGGCGTTGAAGGTTAAGGAGTAGGCGATACCGACTGGCTGATAGGTTCTGACGGCACGGCTACTGCACTGAATCGCACAACCATGAGCCCTGCCCCGACTCTTTCCGCTATTCAGCAAATCAGATAAAGTAAGGTTGATCGCAACATCGGAGGACTCATGAAATGCAAAGCGTGACGGCAATGTTCCGAAATGGTCGAGTGGAGTTGACGGAATTGGTGGATTGGCCCGACGGGACACAGGTTGAAGTGACGCCATTGGACACACCGGGCAGTCAACAAAGCGACGTCAAGCCGCCGATGACCCAGTGGCCCGATGGGTTCTTTGACGGACTCCGCGAACAATGGGGCAAGGAACCGTTCGAGCGGCCGCCACAGGGAGAGTCGTGATCAAAGAGTCCTGACCGTTCAGGAGTCCTTGTTGCAGACTGCTCCCGCCGAGATCGCCCCGGCACTCAATGTTTTAACCGTTATCCCGCGCTTGCGCTGGGCGATCATCAGTTGTCTCAAACTCCGCGAAATCGCTTGGACTAACGATTTCAACCGACTTGAATCTTCGAAGGACCAACAGATCCTTGTCACCGGTGACGATACACGCGGCCTGACCGGCGATGGCAGTGGCAAGTATTTGATCATCGTCTGGATCGCGGCAAACAGGCTGTTCGAGCGAGACCGGCGTTACGATCTCCATCTGCGACTCCAGCAAGGCGATCGCGTCGGAGGCGTCTTGATCCGAGTACTTGAACTTGCCGATAAGATGCCCGCGCAATTCGCCGAGAATGAAATCGGACGTGACCATCGTGTGCGTCGACACGCAATGCTCGAGCAGTTCGGCACAGACGCCACGCGCGATCAAGGCCGCAATCAGCACATTCGTATCTAAGACAATCCTCATGAGACACGATCGAAGACGTCTTGGTCCGTGACGATGCCTTGACTCTTGGCCTTGGCCGACAAACGTTCGCGCAACGAGCGGAACTGCCGCAGAAAGACGTGTTGCTTGACGGCCCGACAGACGACCTCATCCGCCGAAACGCCTTCTGCCCGCGAAAGTTCGTCCACCGCTTGCTGAACGTCGGCGGGAAGTGTCACCGAAACGGGCTGCGCCATGTTTATCTCCTCTTCGATAAGTTGCCGTGAATGGTTGCACTCTCACATATCGTCCTCGGAAACCTGTCTGAGCATTGTACCTCAACTCAGGGCGTAGTGCTCCTCGCGGCCCTACTGTCACAGGGGCATTCAGTTTTTCAAACAGAGGGCTTTGCACGACGGGCCTCCGAGTCGCTGACCCTCGTGATTCATCCCATCGTTCACTTCACGAAGCCGTGCTTGACCAGCAACAGGCCTTCGTCTTGGACGAGACCGACGCCGGGTGCGAACGTTTTCGTTTCGGAATCGCCGTCGAGCGGGTTCTCTTCCCAGACCTTGAGGCAATTGGAGAACTCGCCGGCGGGAGTCTTGATGGTAGCGCTGACGTCCTGGATTCGCGCGCGGTCCATCGCCTGTTTCGGAGCGTACTCCTGATAGTAGGCGGCACCGATCAGACATTCACCGGGCATCATGATGCCGGCTTGAGCATTGTCCCGGCCGTGTAACCACGCGCCTTCGTGATCGATGACCTTGCCATCACGATAGATGTCGACCTCTTCGCCAAAATAAAACACGCTCCCGGTGCTCTTGCAAATCGCAAAGAAGTTGCGCGAGACTTCGACGAGTTTCCCGTCGACGGTTTCGCGCTCCTCGACGACGCGGGTTTGAATGCCGCCGATTTCTTTGGTGTCGTCCAGCACCGTGACTTGCAGCCGCGCGTCGTGATCGCCGTCTTTGCCTTCCAGGACTTGTTGGTAACCGGGTTCGAGGATGAAGTACCTGTTGCGGCCGGTCGTGGAGAATTCGCGGTCTTCGAGACCAAAGTCATGCTGGAACTGGTCGCCTGATTTGTCTTGTCCTTTCTTGTCGGCTTTGTCGGCTTTGGCTTTCTTTTTCGGGGCGACCGCGCCTTCGTCGCTGCGGCTGATCTCTTGGCCGGTTGCGTCGAACACGACATCGATTTCCTTGCCATCGACATGCATTTCGATTTCGTACGTCTTCTCGTCATCGGCCGTGATCTCGCCGATATCAACCAACTCGCCGCCACCAACGGCCTTCTTGATCGCCTTTTTGACAGCCGCCGGCACGTCCTCGATTTTTACCTTTTTCTCCTGCGCCGCTGCGGCATTACTAGCCAGCGTGCCGATCATTGCCAACGTCACGATTGCGAACTTGATTGCATTGGTCATACTTCACCTGAGTCCTTTGAGCAAAGAAACTGATCCGGGAAGGTTGGCGTGAATCGCCCGATTCTTTTCGGCTCGGATTATACCGCCGGTAAATGAGACAACGATGAGAGCACGCTTGTTTTTTGGAACAAGCAACCGGAATAGGCCGTTCCGGACTCATTGATTGGCGTTGTCGTTAATCCTCGTGGCTGCCGCGACCGGTCCGAGCTGATAAAGCGGGGGGCGCGATCATGCAATTCAGCTGTGAGCTATCGATTGGCGCTTCGTGCTGCGACCGAATCATGATGGCGAGCAGCCCTCCAGAGGGGCAACAAACAGCGCGGCGGCGAAATCGGTTGGACCGAGAGCGAGTCACTGGATCAACAAAGTGCAGCAGAAGTGGATTGGTAATCCAGTTTCCGCCCGAATCAACGCAGGTTCGGGCCGTTGTTGAACAAGGACACAACGACCTCCGCGATTGCCATGCCGAGCGTGCGATGCTGATCCGCATCCAGATGCACGCCATCTACCTCACTCGTCGTGGTGATTCGCCCGGCATCAACAAATTCACACCTGCGGTCACGTGCCACCTGTTCATACGCGGTTGCCAGGCCGACGGACCTTTCTCGAGCACCTTCAAACTTTGGAGCAATCGAACCCTTCGCCTCTTGTGCGGAAGGCGGTGCCACAATGAGTATTTCCGGTATCGGCATCCCTGGTTCCACGGGTGCTCTGCGCACGGCGTCGACGAGCGAAGCGATACCCTGCGCCGAGTGCCAGGCGTTGTACGTGTGCATCGAACGGTAATCGCTGACGCGTGTTTGGTATGATTCCCCAAGTCAGAGAATCCGAATAAACCAGTATCTGTTGAGCGTGCATCTCACTCTTTTCGGAGGCGTTTGTTGCAACGGAATTACTGTAAGCCTGATTCTGCCAATGGATTATCCTTGTTACCCAACCGCACATGTTCCGCGATATCGCCAGACTCCATCAATTCGACGCCGATGTTTTCGAGTTCGGCCTTACCACGGTCGTAACAACCGGACACCGCGTCGGTAGCCAAGACCAACCGGTAGTCACGCTCGCTGGCCTCGTAGATTGAGGTTCGTGGGCAATTGGGAAAGTTACAACCGGCGAATACGAGCGTGTCTACACCGTGCTTTTGCAGATAAGCATGAAGCGGCGTTGCGAAAAAGGCACCCCAACGCGGCTTGTAGGCAACGGATTCGGAGACATCCAGATTCTGAATTCCACCGGCCAGCAGCAGATCAACGTCCAGCCGAGTATCTGGAAGTGGAAGCAGTTCTTTAGCCAATTGACTCCCATCAGAATCCGGCAAGAGCATCCGCGCCCCACCCTGCACCGCCCTACGCCGACATAGATCGACGTTGGAGCCGTCTGCCTTATAAAGTCGGACCACGTGCACAATAGGTTTGTGGCACTCGCGGAACACCTGCGCTAGTCGTTGAATGGCAGGTAATGCGGCAGTCGTCCCTGGAATCTCCAACGGTGCCCCGTCGAGCGTATCGCGCTGCACGTCAATCGTAATGAGCGCCACACGCGACCAATGTGGACTTGTCAACGTCGTCATTCCTAAATCCTTTCGCGACTTTCCTGTATCACGCGAAGTCGATAATCATCGCCACTCAACAGCTCTCATTTCAGTGCCGTCCGAAAGCGCTCTCCAATACCTCGCCGTCGCTCAATCGGCTCATTCGAGAAATCGATTCGCACGTACCGACTGCTACGGGCACTGCCCCAATTGACCATGGGTGTCACAGCGATTCTTCCCAACTCCAGCAAGCATTTGGCGGCGGTAGCGCCATCCATTCCCAGCGAGGACAGATCGACCAGGAACGACCATCCGCCGTGTGGCGGAATGACCTTGAAGTCACTGAGTTCGTCAAGCAACACATCTCGTCGGGATTGCCACCGGTCAACGCAGGAGTGAATTCCATCGTCGGGATCATGGATGGCTGTGGCGACAGCACCCATCGCGATGCCTGTTTGACAGACCACGTTGCTGATGCTCACCCGCGCAATATCGGCGACAATGTTGGACGGGCCGACCACCCAGCCGATCATGCGATATTCCTTCGACACGGAACCGACCGTGATGACTTTGTCGCGCATGTGCGGGAACGATGCCGGGTGAATGACGGGGCGACCGTCGTAGAGAATTCGCTCCATCGCCGAGTCGTTGATGCACCAACAATCGGCACGCAGACAGAAGTCAACGAGTGCTCGCCATTCCTCGTGGTTGAAAACGGCTCCCGTCGGCATCGACGGACTCATCAACAGCGCTGCTCTGACGCGACGAGGATCGAGTTTTGTCAGTGCGTCTGTGTCCAGCCTCCAGCCCTGGGCTGATGGAATCAGGGGTACGAAGCGCGGCACTCCGCCCGCCAGACGAACGCGGTTGATCAAGCCAACGTAGGTCGGATCGGTCATCAAGACTTCATCACCAGCTTCCAAAGTCGCCAACAGCACATTCAGAATACCGGATAATCCTCCCGCGCTGATAACGCATTCGGTCTTCCAGTCGTACTCGTGTCCCGATTGTCGCCCGACTAGCGCAGTCGCGGCCTGACGCATCGAATCAAGACCGAAAAACGGCAGATAACTATTGGCGGCATCGTCATCGATGGCTTGTCTGGTGAAATCGAGAGCAGATTGGGGCGGCCGCAAATCGGTATCAAGATTCTCCAGGCGTAAGACACTCGGATCTTCGAGGCGATCGGCGAGATCGCCCATTTGTTCGACACCAATCTTCGCAATGTGTTCAAGTCGTGAAACGGACATAACTGCGCTCAACGCTTTCATGTTGGCTTCGATGCGACAACGGAAACGGTGCAGTAGTAGACGGCCCAGGATTCAATATCCTGGGAGTCGCGAACGTATTCGTCGATCTCAGCCTCGATTACTTCGGCTGTCGCGATGAGTTTTTCCGCGAGGGCCTGCTGAGAGGCGGCCATCATTCTGCCCATCGGACTTCCACCGCGCGCAAGATGCAATTGGGCGTCGGTTGCGATGAGTTGCAGTCCCTCCCCGGTAACCTTTTGCGGCAACTCCAAACCATAGCCTGGATTCAGTCCCAGGTTTTCGAACATCCGGCAGATCGCGTTGTTAACACGTTGCCGAGCGGCGTCTCTCGTTCGATTGAGCAGTTTGGCAGAAGTGAAGTCCGGCTCTTCGATGACGAGATAGCCGCCCGGTTTGAGCTGCTGGCAAAGCTTTGTCAGGATCTCCACGCTTGATCGATTGTGGATCAGAACGTAGCGGCAGTGTACGAGATCGAACAACTCGTCGAGCGTGACATCGAGAAAATCACCTTCGCTGATTTGGAAACGAGGGTCCGCGAGGTGCTGCAAATGCTTGGTGTCCCGGTCGACGCCCACCACGCGGCCGCTCGCACCCACGACGCTTCCCATCCATTTCATGATGGAACCCGCTCCGGCACCAAGCTCCAAACATCGCGCGCCGGATTGCAGCCCCGTCGTTTGGAGACGCGCGATTGTCGCGGGATCGAGGGCTTCTTCGATCATCTGCAGGCGGATGCGTTCTTGGTCCGCTTGCTGCCGCTCAAAGATGTACTCAGTCGTCATTTCCGGAGTGCCTCGTTTACCTGAAGTTAGCCCGGAGCAAGGTAGGTCTGCTTCATCAGCACGACCGTTCTCGTCCCTTTGGTTGTTGGATCAACAAGCGTAAGTCGCACTTGGGTTCCGGCGGGCCCTTTCATCAAGGCAAGACATTCCTTTAGCGTTTTCCCTTTGACGGAAACGTCATTGATCTTCTCGATCAAGGGACCGGGGAACAAGGGACCAGCGGAGAGGCCAGCCCGACTGGCAGGAGACTTCGGAGTTACTGCCGCAATCCGTAACATGCCGGATTCCTCATCGGCGGCGAAGGTGACACCGACATGCACGATCTCGCGCACCAGCCCAGTTCCGATCTTCTTGCCTCGCAGCAGATCGATCGACATTTGCGCCAGAAGTTGAAGCGGGACGTGAACGTCACTCGCATTCGAGGCAATGTACACGCCCACTTTCGACTCAACACCAAGAATGAATTTCGTCGTAAACCCTTGCACGCCACCGCCGTGCATAATCAACGTTTCGCCGTCAAACGTCCTGATGCCGAAATCCAGACCATCCTTCCCGCCGAATTGTGGCTGACGCATCTCTTGGATGGCGGTCTCGCTGAGCACTGTCATGCCGTTGTGCTTTCCAGCGTTCAGATGGACCAAGAGGATCTCGGACATCGCCGGTACACTCATATAGATATCGCCGGCAGGGAGCACATCAAGGCGATATTGCCGCTCAGGAATTGCGACGTGGTTTTCGAGTCGGTATGGTAACGCGAGTTCTTCAACCATCTCCGGTGTTGGGTTGACCGGGCCGGCGATCGTTACGCCGACCGGTTTAAAAATGTTGTCGACGATGTATTGCTCATACGATTGGCCGGACACCTTTTCTATCAGCAAACCGGCCAAGGAATAGCCATAGTTCGAGTACTGATATTTTGTGCCGGGAACTTCTGCCGCGGTCAGTTCGCTCGCCATTTCCTCCAAAGACGCCGACAGTTTCCGTCCCCAAACTGGTTCGGACCTGGAACTTCCAGTCAGAGCTTCGTGCGGTGCTTTCAGCCCTGAGTAATGGCTCAAGAGATGCCGGACTGTTACTGGCTTTCCTGTTGCCGACATGTCCGCGACGGCATGGTCGCCCAGGTAGTCGTTGATCGGATCGTCCAGTTTCAATTGCCCTTTGTCCGCAAGTTGCATGATGGCCCTTGCGGTGACAGGTTTGAAACAGGAACCCGTACCATAAATCGTATGCCGCGATGCTGGCACCTTCAGTTTCATGTTTGAGTAACCGAATGCTTCCGCCCAAACGACGCGATCGTCTTTCAGCAGTGCGATGGAGATGGATGGGATGCCGGTGTCGTCCAGAATCTCCTTGATTTCTTTCGTCAGAAGTTCTCTCGTGCGGTCGACGTCGAAGGTCGTTGCCGCCTTTGATTCTGCGGCGGGCTGCGTTACTTCTTGCGAGTGGACTCGCATCGCAACGAAGCTCAGCAGCGGGAACAACAGCAAAGTAAGAACAATTGGCTTCATGGTGATTGGCTCCAGGGTTCTACGAGCGGAATTTCCCGGAAGCTGGCAACCTTCGAATTCTGATGCACGGTAACGTGCGCCGTTCGAGCATCGTGCGCAGTCTCGCGTGCGACGATGCCGCCGCTATTGTAATTCTTTTGCCAGTAGATGGAGTTGACGCATTGTAAGGCGAGCCGCAGACGGCTGCTATTGCGAAGTTGTCGGGCAAAGGTCGAAGAAAGGGGATAAGTCCAATTAGATAAATATTGGACTTATCCCCTTTTCCGATCCAACAAGTCACGCATGATCTTACCGCCGATCCCGCGTCCACGGTGGGCGGCCAGCAACGCGATGTCCATGATGCGATGCTCCCGAGAATTCGCATAGACCTGGTACAGGAACTCGAGATCCGAATCTTCGATCGCGCGGAATGCAATGTCGGGATTCATCGGAACCTTCGAAACAGCGTTCGGCGAATGCCGCAGTCACTCGGCAGCCACCGAAGCAAAGTAGCAGGAGTGATCCGCATCGGCAGACCGGCGACAAGGATCTCGCGAGCCTGCCGCAGAACCTTAGGGGCGCGACGGAAAGATTCCCTGGAGCGCGCAACAGAATCGAACGACCAGATACGCCTGTCCATTCTCTTCTTTTTCGCTTCCGTGCGCGTTACCCTTTTGGTAACCGTCCACGGAGGTTGAGCTGAAGCGTGGCTGCGGAGCGGATGTGAGGGGCCGGCGCGGCTGGC
>JAQBZB010000489.1 GCA_027622275.1 Planctomycetota bacterium
GTAACTGGCTAGGTCTTCTCTGTAGGACTCTTTCATTCCCAATTCCAAGCCGGTTTATCCCGGCGCTTTTCCTGAAACCTTTAGACCCCCTTCGCAACCAACCGCAGGCCTGACCATGAACTGCGAACGCAGATTGGCCGCCCAATCGTACCTACGCGCTGCTGCTACTTCCCGGACGGATCGCCCTGCATCAGATGAGTCCAGAACGCAAAGATGGGAGACAACTTAAACTGAGTCGCCGCGATTGAAAATCACGCCAATCAATTCGCCTCAAATCTCGATCGTGACCTGCGGAAAATAAGGTCTAGTTCTTCGTGGCGAGTCAACAGAGCCAGTGGATAAGCACGATCTCCAGGCGGCAAGGAGGAAGAGAAGCCGCAGTCCATGGACTGCGGGTATCGTTAGGCCCTAACTGCACTCTCAGATTTGCTGACTGGCGTACCTACGAAATCTGCTGAACTGGGTATGCACTTGAGTCAACCGCCCACAACATGTAGCGATAACAGTATCATGGCCCACCGATTCGCCAACGCCCTTTGGGCTGAATGCAAACGCACCAAGCCTCCTGATGCCAGGAAATGCCGTCTGCCCGGCCTACGCGGGCCGCTGCGAGACGTTTTCGCCAGTCCGTCAAACACAATGTCTCGTCCTCACCATCTAGGGCAATTTCAAACCACAACATCTGGTACACGGTTGCCTCAAGTGCATACCCAGATCTGCTGAATCCCAGTCTTCGAAGTTTTGGTACAACATTCGCATTGAGGGCCGTGTGACATCGGTCATTCGTTTCTCAGGTAACGTGATATGGATCTAGACTTTCTCATCTTTGCGCTGATCGCCGTCGTTGCGTTGGGGGTGCCGCTTGTCAGCTTCATTCTGTCAATCGTGACATTTGTGCGCACGGGGCGAATCAAGTCCCTGGAATTGCGAATCCATCAACTTGAGGCGCGGCTTGAGCAAACGGGCGGGGCGCCCAACGAGGCACAACAGGCACTCACCCCGCCAATCGTGACGGCCGAAGTCATTGACGATTTCTCGGTCGCGGCTTCGACGGAAGCTCCACCGGCCCCGAAGGAGTCGATTCAATGGGAGCAACTCATTGGCCAAAAGGCGTTTGGTTGGATAGCCGTCATCTTGTCGATTTTTACTGCCGCGTTTTTCTTGAGATACGCTTATGAGAACAACTGGATCGGCCCGGTTGGGCGCGTCGGTATCGGTGTGCTGGCAGGATCTGCGTTGATGGTGGCCGGTTATCGCTACCACCGGCGAAGCGCACGAATCTCCTCGCAGATGCTGACCGCATGCGGCGTCGTCGTGCTCTATCTCTCGGCTTACAGCGCCTTTGGCTTGTACTCGCTGTTGCCAGCGGAACAAGCGGGCGTGTTCCTGGCCGTGATCATCGTTCTCTCGATGGTGTGCGCAGTGCTGTACGATGCAAACGCGATCGCGCTGGTGGCCGTCGTGGGCGGTCTCGCAACTCCGCTGCTGCTGCCGAGCGAACGCGATCTCTACATCCCGTTCTTCGCGTATCTAGCGGGGCTGAATCTTGGCGTGCTGGTTGTCACTCTCTCCCGATCGTGGCCGGTGATTTCCAGCATTGCGTTACTGGGAACGCATGGATTGTTTTGGTCTTGGCATGCCGGGAACTATCATCCCGAGAAATGGGGCTGGGCACTCGCCTTTCAGGCAGCGATTTACGTGCTGTACTTGATTCAAGATTTCGCAGGACAGTACACGCGCCGCATCGACAATCGCTGGGAGGGCATTGCCCGAACGCTATTGAATGCGGCGTTTTGGTTCGGCGCTTTTTACGTGTTGATGGCAGAAGATTACCGCGCGTGGATGGGCATCGCCTCGGTTGTGATGGCAACTGTTTACGCAGCGGTCGGTCGGTTGCTGTTGGCTTACCGGCGCGACGCAATGATGGAGCTTGTGACAGCCATCGCGATCTCGGTGGGATTTGTTGTGCTGGCAATTCCGCTGCAGGCGGACGCGCGGTGGATCGCTCTGGGATGGGCGGCCACGGCGACCGCGTTATGGTGGTTTCGCTTGCGGATCAACTCACCCGCCCTCGGTGCGCTGTCATTTGCCATCGCGATTGCGAGTGTCATGCGAGTGGTCTTCATCGACCTGCCGTCATATCCCGACGAAGTACTCTGGCCCGTCATGAATCGGATTGCCTTGTCGTCGATCGGCGTTGCGGGATGCATTGCGGCGGCCGTGTTCGTGGCTAGACCGTGTCGTCATCGTCTTGTTTCGCCGGCACGTTTTTTCGTAGAAGCAGCCGGCTTGGGGGCGATCGTCCTGCTGTGGTTGATTCTGACCGTCGATCTTTACAACTTCTTTTTTGCGATGGCCCGAATTGCCGACGAGTCGACCAATTGGCGTCGCGTCGGTCAGATGTCGGTGTCGATCTTGTGGACCGTCTATGCTTCGATCTTGCTGGGACTCGGTTTTCGATTTAGTCAGCCAGCACTGCGCTGGACCGCGATTGTGTTCTTCGCTTTGACAATCGGAAAAGTGTTCGTGCTTGACATGTCAGGGTTGAGCGAAATCTATCGCATCCTCGCCTTCTTCGTACTCGCCATTTTCCTCGGTGTTGCCGCTCGCGTTTATCAACGCGCCAAGCCGGCAGCAAACGCCGAGACTCAACAGGAGTTGCACTAGCCATGTCTAAGCGATCGATTGCATGCCGCGGGTCGGAGTTTCCAAGTTGGGTCACGAGTGCTGCGGTGCTGCTTTCCGCGGCAGCACTGTATGCACAAGAGAACACTTCGCGTGAATCACTCATCCACTGGCAACACGTTGTCGCGATCGAGCAGCCCGCTGAGAACACGGCTCCGTGGGTCGACTCGATCGTTGGGCCGGAGATCTTCGACGGGGCGCGGTACGACTTGAGCGATCTGCGAGTCTACACCGGTGCGGGCCAGGAAGTGCCCTACGCATTGCGGGTTCGCAGCAGTCGTTCGGAGCGGCAACCTCTGGACGCACGCGAATTCAATCGCACGAAAGCTCCCGGCGAAACGAGTGAACTTACGCTCGACCTGGGCGAAGGGAAACCGGAACACAATGCCTTGGAAGTCGATCTTCCGGGCCACAACTATCGCCGTCGGATTGAAGTGGAAGGGAGTGACGACGGCGACGCGTGGCGACCGCTGCGCGACTTGCTCTTGGTCGATTTCCGTAGAGGAAGCAAAGTTGTACACGACGACATGATTGAATACCCGTTGAGCCGCTTTCGTTATCTGCGAATCAAACTGCACCGCGATCTGATTGTTGATGGCGAAGCGGCTCCGATTGGCGACGTGAAGATCCTGCGCACCGTCGAGATCCCCGGCGAGAAGCTAACGCTGGACGCCGCCATCGGTAAGCGTGAAGCGGTGCGCGCCGACGCCGGGCCGGGGTCGAGCTGGGATCTTGAACTTGGAGGCGATCAAACTCCGGTATCGAGTATCGAGGTGCAGATCGCCGATGCCGAGTTCGTTCGCAATTTTAACCTTGAAGCGGGTGGCCCGCCGAACTCCGGAAGGCCATTTACGTCGGTGGCCCGCGGCGTGTTTCGGCGGCGAGCGGGAGAGCCCTTGGAGCCGATGCGCGTCGAGTTTTCTGAAACGAGAGCGGCTCGATTGCGATTGATCGTGACCGACAATCGGAATCCGCCGCTGCAAGTCGAGCGAGTCCGATTTGCCGCGGATGCCCGACAAGTTGTCTGCACGACTCCGCAAGGTGCCGATTCCTACAAGCTTTACTTTGGCAATTCAGAAGCGGAAGACCCAAGCTATGACTTCGCGCGCAATCTGCCGCAAAACTTGGAGCCCGAACCGGATCGCGCGACACTCGGAGGCCGCGAAGCGAACCCAATCTTCGAGCCAGAACCGCTCCCGTTCACCGAGCGTTGGCCATGGGCGGTCTATCTCGTACTGGGTCTCGCCTGTCTCGTGCTCGCCGCGATCGCCACCAGTCTCTCGCGAGCCGCAATCGCTCTGCACGACACCATGACAGAAGCGGCCGCATCGCGGAGATCGAGTCTCTAATCTCGAGCAGTCACTATTCCTTGCTGAGTTGCTTCCCGACGTTTTTCAGAGCCAGACCGCCTACAAACAACTCCGCCAGATGCTGGTCGAGAATTATCTGGTGGCCGTCGTCTCGTTACCGGCGGGGG
>JAQBZB010000118.1 GCA_027622275.1 Planctomycetota bacterium
CGACTCAGAGCAGGAGCCGTATGAGGGAATAGTTCACGTCCGGATCTGTGCGGGGGGCCGCCGGCAACGACGGTCCCGACCGCGTTCGCCAGGCGGCTGATAAATAATCCGGCGCCCAGGGCTCATCCACGTCAGCTGATTCCGACAGAAGTTCCCGGCCGTCGTGTAACACTTCGGCCTCGTCGCGGCATGTGTACATGTGCATCCGTCCCTTTTCGATGCACACGCAGTCGCCGAACCTCGCAAGTCTAGGAGCTTCATCCATGAGTACGCTATTCGAAACGATCCGCCAACGGAAACAAAAGCGACAACGCCGCCGGCACGGTGCGGACGGCAGATTGCTTCATCGGCTGCACATCGAGCAGCTTGAAGAACGTACGCTGCTGGCTGCCGACCTGCTCCTGCCGAACACGCCGCCGCTAGGTGCCGGTAATTCTTCGGGAGGGATCGCATTCGAACCCAATCTCGGACAGGTGTCGGACGAAGCCGACTTTCTAGCGCGAGGCGAAGGCTATGCGTTATTTCTTTCGCCGAACTCAGGCTCGCTGGCGCTGCAGTCCAAGTCCGAGGATGGATCGGCGTGGGCCGGGATCACGATGCACATCGTCGATGGAAATCCTGGTGCCGAGCCAGCGGGACAGGGACTATTGTCCGGCGTTAGCAACTACTTGATCGGCAACGACCCGGATCAGTGGACCAGGAACGTGCCGCATTACGCCGCCGCCCGATTCAACGACGTCTACGCCGGCGTTGACGTCGTCTACTACGGCAACCAAGGCCTGCTCGAATACGACTTCATCGTCGACGCAGGTATCGACACGAGCGTCATCGGACTGGCGTTCGAGGGGACGGAGCAGATGTCGATCGATGAGGCGGGAGATTTGGTACTGACGGTGGACAGCGGCGAACTCCGCTTGCACAAGCCGATCGTGTATCAGCAGATTAACGATGAGCGGCACGAGATCGCGGCCAGTTACTCGATCGATGAACAGGATCGGATTGGTTTTGAGTTGGCGGCGTACGACGACAGTTTGCCGCTGGTGATCGATCCTGTGGTGGTCTACTCGACATTCCTGGGCGGGACGAATCAAGACCTAGTGCATGACATCGCGGTCGACACGGCGGGCAGCGCCTACGTGGTTGGCCAGACGCTATCGACCGACTTTCCTACGGTCAATCCCATTCAGGGCGACACGGCAAGTTGGGACGTCTTCGTGTCGAAGCTCGATCTGACGGGGACGTCGATCGTGTGGTCGACGTACTTGGGAGGCGACTTCAACGACTTCGGCCGTGGCATCGCACTGGATGGTGACGGAAACATTTATTTGACCGGCGAAACCGACTCATCGAACTTTCCGACGACTCCGGGTGCTTTTCAACACATCAAAGTGGGCAACGACGCCGACGCGTTTATGACGAAGCTGGACCCGACCGGTACGAGTGTGTTGTATTCCACGTTCTTCGGCGGCAGCAGCGAGGGGGCATCGGGCCGCGGGATCGCGGTGGATCAGGAACAACTCGTTTACGTGACAGGCTTCACCAGTGCCGCGAACTTTCCAGTCACTAGCACCGCTTTCCAGGCCACGAAACTGGGAGTGGCGGATGGTTTTCTGGCTGTCTTCATTGCCGATCCCGCTGATTCCGATCCTGCCAACGCAGGCGACCCGGGGGATTTGAGCTACTCGACCTTTTTTGGTGGCGACGGTGACGAAACAGGGGACGCCGTTGCCGCGATTGGCGGTGATGCCATCGCTTATGTCACCGGCTTTACTCAATCGTTCAACGTGCAGTTCCCGACAACCCTCGGAGCATTCAAGACGTCCAAGGGCGCGGGACATGCCGACTCATTCCTATTACAGATCGACACGTCCAAGTCCGGCGCGGCATCGCTGGTTTACGGGACGCTCATCGGCGGCGAACTTTCTGACGAAAACGCAGGCATCTTCCACGGTGGTGTCGCCGTACAACCTGGTGGCGATGTCTTTGTCACCGGGTACACGCAATCAAACGATTTCCCCGTGACCGCGGGCGCGCTCAAGACCGTGCGCGAGAGTACGGAAGCGTTCGTGATGCGCATTGACCCGACGCAACCCGCGGCGGCGCAGATCGTGTACGCGACATTCCTGGGTGGGGCCGGGGGCGACGATGCCTACGACATCGCGGTCGATGCGGCAGGCAACGCCTACGTGACCGGATCAACCACCGGCAACACATTTCCAACCACTCCCGATGCATACCAGCCAGCCGGCACCAATTCGGTGGACGCCTATCTGTCGGTCATCGATCCGACCGGATCGCAACTGCTGTACAGCACCTTCCTGGGCGGCTCGGGGGGGGAACACGGCTACGGCGTTGCTGTCGATCCCGCCGGTGACATCTACGTGGCGGGGGACACCGGTTCAGCCACATTTCCCACCACGGCCGGATCGTTTCAAACCGTCTTCGCGGCGGGATTCGAGGATGGTTTCGTTGCCAAGTTTTCGGCGTTGCCGAGAGCGAATGGAACCATCGGCGACTTCGTCTGGCACGACGTCGATGGCGATGGCGTGCAGGACGTCGGTGAACCGGGGATTGCAGGTGCCACCGTCAATCTGCTTAACGGCGACAATTTCAACTTCATCGCCAATACCACGACCGATGCGAACGGCATGTACCTGTTCCCCGGACTGAACACCGGTAATTACACCATCGAGTTCGTTCTTCCGGCTGGCTTCGATGCGTTCACGAACTTGAATGCCGGTGTCGACGACACGACGGACAGCGATGCGAATCCAGTCACCGAACGGGCCAATGTCACGCTGGGAGCGACGGATGATCTGACGATCGATGCCGGGTTTTACAAATTCGGCAGCATTGGCGATTTCGTCTGGCACGATCTCGACGGCAACGGACTTCAGGATCCGGGCGAACCGGGACTGGCCGGGGTCGAAGTCGAACTGCGCGACGCGACCAACACCAGCAAAATCGGCTCGTCGGTCTTCACCGATGCCAATGGCCTGTACCAGTTCACCGGACTGCCGCCGGGTGAATTCTACACGCGTTTTTACCGGCCTGTGGGCAAGGCCTTCACGCCGGTGGTCGACTTCAACATGAACGCCATGGAACTGAAGGACAGCGACGCGCATCCTGTCGGTCTGCCGGCGCAATTCGGCGACGCGCACGTGGTGTTTCTACAGTCCGGTGCGAACGAAACGGCCATCGACGCCGGCTTCGTCGATAGCGCCAGCGTCGGTGACTACGTCTGGCACGATCTCAACGGCAACGGTCTGCAGGATGGCGGCGAACCTGGGCTAGCCGGTGTCCCGATCGAACTGCGCGACTCCGCCACGGATACCCTCATTGCCGGGCCTATTCCTTCCGGCGACGGCATCAGCACGCCGCTGGGCTTCTACGAATTCACCGACGTCGCGCCGGGAAGTTATAACGTCCGTTTCTATCCGTTGCCCGGATTCGTCCACACGCTGGTCGACGTCAACGCAAACGCGACGGATCACCTGGACAGCGACTCGAAACCGCAACCCGGCATTCCCACGAACCCTGGCGATGCCCTTGTGGTGTTACAGGCGGGGGCGACAGAAACCACGATCGACGCCGGCCAATTCGTGCCTGGTTCAATCCACGGGTTCAAGTTTGAAGACGTCGATGGTAACGGGGCGTATGACCCGATGATTGACCGGCCCATGCCGGGTGTCTCATTCGAGCTGATTTCCGGCAACGGAAGTCCATCCGCGGGTCCGGCCACTGTGATTGATGACGGCGACGCGGGCTTCACGACGTCGGGATTCGCGCAGTTCGTCGGTGCCGGGTATCAGGGTGATTTGCATTTCTCGCTAGGCGGCAGCGGTAACACGGCGACCTGGAGCTTCAGCGGTCTATCGGCTGGCGATTACGAAGTCGCGACCACGTGGTCGCCGGCGGGCAACCGTGCTTTGAACTCGCCGTTTTCCGTGTTCGACGGCACCGCCGTTCCCGGCAATCTTCTCGCGATGATCAACATTGACCAGCAGTCCTCGCCGAATGATTTCGTCGACGTCGGGGCCGACTGGGAATCGCTGGGCGTGTTCACAATCAGCGGCAGCATGCTGTCCGTGCAGCTTGCCGATACGGTTTCCACAACATCCTTTGTGGTCGGCGATGCGGTGCTGATCCGCCGCGTGAATTCTCCCGTTGCCACGGTCACGACGAACGAACGGGGCGAGTTTTGGATCGAAGGTCTGACGCCCAGCGTCATCAATAACCGCGACGAGGGGGGCTATCTCTTGCGGGAAGTGCAGCCCACTGACGGCAGCATTCAGCCGACGACGCCGAGTTCCGGCCGTTTCAATCTACTCAGCCGCCAGGAACTGGTGTGGACCGCCGGTGCCGCGATGCTGCCGCCGGGCACGACGACCGCGACCGGCGATCAGGAAGTGGCTGACCCCGCGGTTGTCACCTCCGCGACCGGCAACTTCACGTTCACGCTCAGCCCGGATCAGACCAGCCTGCGGATCCAGGGCACGCACGACGTCGCGAATCCCACCGCCGTGCATCTGCATCTCGCACCGGCGGGAACGAATGGACCGGTCATCTTCAACATCGGTGCCAACAATGGTCCCGGGGCTGCCTCGCCGTTCGACGCGACGTGGGACGCGAATTCGTCGCCCCCACTGACGCCGGCCGACGCAGCCGCGCTGCTGGCTGGCGACGTTTACGTCAACGTGCATTCCGAAACGTTCCCGGCCGGCGAAATCCGCGGACAGCTTCAATTCGATCCGCGCCGCGAAGTCGTGCTGAGTTCCACGGCGTTCGCCGCCAGCCCGCTGATGTTCGGCAACACGATTCCCGGTTCGATCCACGGCTTCAAGTTCGAAGACATGGACGGCGATGGTGTGTACGAACCGGGCGACGGCGACGTGGGTTCCGCGGGTGTCGACTTTGTGCTGACGGGGACCGACGGTCTGGGCAAGGTCATCACGCGCCGCGAGACGACCGATGCCAACGGTGACTTTTGGTTCGTCGGGCTGCTGCCGAGCGTGCGCAGTTCCGGCGGCGCGGGCTACACGGTCACCGAGATTCCTCCGTTCGGATCGAGCCCGACCACGCCGCCTTCCGTCACCGTTGATTTGCGGAGCGGTCAGGAACTCGTGTGGCAATCCGGCGCGGCGATGCTGCCGGCACCGGTGGTATCGACGTTCGACTTCGAGAATCCCGCGGCCATCGACGCGTCCGGTCACATCGGCGCGCCGAGCTTCACGGCACAGCTCACGGGTGCGGCCAATGTCGCGCCGCTGCCGGCCGGTGTGCCGGGTTCCGGAAACTCGTGGAACGTGGCGCCCAGCGGCGTCGCGGTAATTGTGTTCGACGGGCCAGCTTCGGTCGTCAGTCTGAAAGTGCGTCTGCAGGATGGCGCGTCGTCTGACGTGCGTATCACCGCGATCGATGCACTGGGCAACGTCTTCACCACCTCGACCGGCGATCTCAATCCGGTACTCATTGTACCGCCGGGCGATCCGACCGAACCGTTCCGCGGCCTGACGTTCATCCCCAGCGGCCTGAACGCCCCGCACGAACGGATCGCATGGATCGTCATCGAAAACATGTCCGACGGTGAAGCCGCCATCGACGATCTGAGCTGGACCACCACCGCCGACCCGCGTCACGAAGTGCTCGTCGGCACCGATCTGATGTTCGGCAACGCGTACCTCGGCTCGATCCACGGTTACAAGTTCCACGATATCAACGCCGACGGCGTCGATAACGACGAGCCGCGGCTGAGCGGCGTGGCGATCACATTGACCGGCATGGACGGGAAGAACAACAGCGTCGGTCCGCTCACTGTCGTCACCGATTCACTTGGCGAGTACTGGTTCACGGGCCTGTTGCCCGGCAGCTACACCGTCACGGAAACGCCACCGGCCGACTCGATCAACTCAACGCCGCTATCGTACACCGTGACGGTGAAGAGCCGTCAGGAACTCGTGGCGCTGGAAGGGCAGGCGCATCTCGATGATGTGGACGACCCGCGGCGGGAAATCGTGGTCGGTCCCGATCTGGCCTTTGGCAACTACAAGCCCGGCAGTCTGCATGGCCGCAAGTACGAAGACGTCAACGCCAACGGTAAACATGATCCGGGTGAGCCTTACCTCAATGGCTGGGAGATCGTACTGACGGATGTGGCCGGCAACACGACCTCGCAGACCACCGACGACATGGACATCAACGGCGACGGCGAGATCGACCCGGAACGCGAGAGCGGCTGGTACTGGTTCACCAACCTGACGCCAGGCACCTACACGGTCGGCGAAACGCAGACGCCCGGCTGGTTGCAGAGTGCTCCCGGCGGCAACGGAACTCACATGGTGACGATCGGCAGCGGCGAAGACCGCGGCGAAGTCGTGGCCGGCGAGGGGCTGATTTCGAAAATTCCTGTGGGCGCTCGCACGTTGGCAGTCAGCACCATGATCACGCTGACGCAGGATGGTGTGCCTCACGAAGTGTCGGTGGTCGGCATAGCAGAGATCAACGTTGGAGGCATGGGGACCGGGACCGAGCAGATGGTCCAGACCGAAATGACCAGCCTGGACCTCCGCGGCGTCAGCTCGCAACTGGGTGAGATCACGGTCCGCCTGAAGCCCGGACCACCGCAGACCGGCCAGATCGTCCAACCCGACGGGAACACGTTCGTCATCAACTCGTTCTTTAACATCGAGGTCAAAGTCGGCATTGGCGGCGAGATGTTCACGCTCGATCCGACCCTCATCGTCGGCACGAGCGACAGCTTCCCGCCTCATGACGTGTCCTTCACAACAGCCGACGCGGATCCGCGGATCCTGACGAATCGTTTCGGGACTCCGTCAGACATCACGATCACCATCCCCAGCCTGACGTTCACGCAGAACGATACCGTCGATTTCGGCAACTTCGTGCCCGGTTCGATTCACGCCTTCAAGTACGAAGACGTCGATGGCGACGGCCAGTACAACTCGGCCATCGACCGTCCGTTCGCCGGCATCGACTTCCGCCTGACGGGCGTG
The DNA here is from genome assembly GCA_027622275.1 of Planctomycetota bacterium. Taxonomy (GTDB): domain Bacteria; phylum Planctomycetota; class Planctomycetia; order Pirellulales; family Pirellulaceae. The sequence goes on from JAQBZB010000118.1 coordinate 7,014, forward strand.
GACAACCGGGGCAACACCGTCGATCTGACGCAGACGACCGACGCCACTGGCCGCGTGTGGTTTGAAGGTCTGATTCCGAGCATCGGGTCGGCCGTCACGACGGCTCCGAGCGGGTCGACGCTGGCAGGCGTGCCCACGGGTTACACGCTGACCGAAGTTGTGACCGATCCGCTGATCGTTGCCACGACGCCCGTGTCCTTCCACACCAATCTGCTCAGCCGACAGGAATTCGTACCCGCCGCTGGCGACGCCATGCTGCCGGTCGGCGATCCGCGAACGGAGATCGTCGTCGGTACCGAGCTGATGTTCGGCAACACGGTGCTCGGCTCGATCCACGGCTACAAGTTCGAAGACCTCAACGGCAACGGCATCGACGACGGCGAACCGCGATTGGCCAGAGTGCCAATCACGCTTTCTGGCCAGGGCGTGGAGACACGCAGCGAACTCACCGACGACAACGGCGAGTACTGGTTCGTCGGTCTGCCGCCTGGCGACTACACCGTCCGCGAAACGCCACCGACGGGTTCCGTGCCGACGACACCGTCGTTCTATCCAGTGACGATTGCCAGCCGCGAGGAGAAGGTGGCGTTGGCAGGCCAGGCACATCTGACCGAGCCCGCCGACCCGCGAGTGGAAGTCGTCGTCGGCCCGGAACTCGCCTTTGGGAATACCTTTCTTGGCTCGATTCACGGTTACAAGTTCCACGACCTCAACGCAGACGGCGTCGATAACAACGAGCCGCGGCTCAATGGCGTGACGATCACGCTGACCGGCGTCGACGGCATGGGCAATGACGTCGGGCCCATCGTTGAACAGACATCCGGCAACCGCTCGGCATTCGCGGTCGTGCCGGCAGGCGAGTACTGGTTCACCGGCCTGCCGCCGGGCACCTACACGATCACGGAGACGCCACCGGCCGGATTCACTGCGTCCACGCCGCCGTCGTATACGGTGACGATCCGCAGCCGCCAGGAATTCGTGGCACTGGCAGGCCAGGCGCATCTCGGCGCGAACGATCCGCGCGTGGAAGTCGTCGTCGGACCGCAGCTCGCCTTTGGCAACTACCAGCCCGGCAGTCTGCACGGCCGCAAGTACGAAGACTTGAACGCTAACGGACAGCACGATCCGGGCGAGCCGTACCTCAATGACTGGACGATCACGCTGACCGACGCAGGCGGTGTCACGGTCGCGCAGACGACGCACGATCACGACATCAACGGCGACGGCGAAATCGATCCCGGCCGCGAGAGCGGCTGGTACTGGTTCGACAATCTGCGGCCGGGGATTTTCACGATCACAGAAACGCAACAGGCCGGCTGGACGGCCAGTCAGGCGGCGGACGGCTATACGGTGTTGGTCGTCAGCGGCGGCACGGTGCTGGACGCCAGCGGGCAGCAACTCGACATGGAACTGACGCAGCTCAATCTGACGGGCCAGAGCTATGCCATTCCGCTGGCATCCGATCCGGCGAACGCGTTGGGGGACAGCGTGGACGGTTACGGCTTCGTCGACAGCCAAGTGACGCTTGCTCTGTCGTCAAAGTCGTTCGGCGAGACCACAGCCACACCGTTTCAGGGCACGTTCAACGTCGACAGTTTCTTCGACGTGTTCTTCGACATCACGATCACCGACGTCGACAACCGGCCGGGCCGCGACTTTGCCGGTCAGACGGACGGCGCGTCGATCGTGCTGCAGAATGTTTCGGCACACATCGTCTCGTCGTTCAGCCAAATGCCGGACGCGTCGTCCCCGAACTTCAAACTGTTTCCGCCACCGGAATCCAATCCATATACGACGTTGATGAACGTGGAACGCCCGCTGGGAGTGGACGTCAACGGCAACGGCGAGAACGACAAGGTGAAGTTCACGCTGATGACGTTCGTCGTCGCCGATCAGAACCGAACCTTCATCCAGCTTCCTAATGGCGCGACGCTCAACCAGTTCAACGTCTCGGCCGTACTGAACGCGGCCGTGCTGGATGAATCCGGCGACCCGCCGTTCATGATCGGCGGCGGCAACCCGTTCCTTGGCACCGGCACCGCAACGGCCACGCCGTCCGCGAGCGCCCCCGGCGGCGACGTGTTGGATAACGAACGACTCGACTTCGGCAACTACCGGGCCGAGACGCTTCGCGGCAGCATCGGCGACTTCGTGTGGCACGACATCGACGGCAATGGACTGCAGGACGCTGGCGAACCGGGTCTGGCCAATGTGCTGATCGAGTTGCACGACTTCGTTTCGGACGCCCTGATCGACACGACGTTTTCCGGCGACGGCATCAGCACACCGCTGGGATTCTACGAATTCACAAACGTCCCAGCGGGAAGTTACAACGTCCGCTTCTATCCGCTGCCCGGCTATGAACACACGCCGGTCGATGTCAACGCGAATGGGACCGATCACCTGGACAGTGACTCGAAACCGCAACTCGGCATTCCCACGAACCCCGGCGATGCCTTTGTGGTGCTGCCACCGGGTGCGATAGAAACCACGATCGACTCTGGCATGCAGCCGATCGCGGGAGTCGATGTGACCGGCGGCGTGTTGACAATCCGCGGCGACAGCCGGGACAACGTGATCGGCGTGCGCCTGTCGCTTGACAGAACGGCGATCGAAATCGAGTTCGACGACTACAACCGCGCGCTGAGCCTTGTGGGTGTTGATTCTTTCAGAATCTTCACGCTGGGTGGCGATGACAAAGTCAGCGTGGACCTGAATGGGTTTGAGATTCCTGTGACGATTGACGGCGGCGAGTCGATCAACGGCGACTCCCTTTCTGTGACGAGCCCAAGTGGGATCACCACGTGGCAGTCGACCGGCTGGGGCAGCGCCAATCTGAGTAACGGACGCAACCAACTCGCTTTGACCGGCTTCGAGAACCTGATTGCAAGAGGTAGCTACGAGGGCAGCACGTTGCGCGTGCTGGGCGATCCGCGAGGGACGAGCTTCCGGTACGAACCGGTCACGAAATTGGAAAACAGTGTGATTGGGATCGGGGCAACGGATTTGCAAGTGGAGGACTGGGGTGAGATTGAGTTGCACGGACTTGTTACGGATTCGCTGAGCACTGTGGGCACAAATGTCACCGACTTGTTCGACTTCCAGATTCTGCAGGTCAAGCAAGAAGGCCTCCAGTCAAAAATGGGTTGGATTGGCTTTAACCCGCAGCCTGAACCGCTCCAGATCAAGATGTTTGGGATTTCGAACATCAACCTAGACGGCGGACTGGGATTCGACTCGATCAATGTGACGAGCGATTCGATTCCTGGTGCGGTGTTCGACAGCGTTTACAAGCCCGGCCCGGCGATCGGCGCTGGGCAGCATGTGATCTTGGCGTCCGCTCCCAGTTCCAACGGCCCCGTGAACGTGGAAGTGACAATCAATTTCACCGGCTTCGAGCCGTTCTTCGACGACCTGCCCGGCACGCTCACCGTTGAAGGCACCGATACCGACAACGCCATCGACTACCGCCAGGGTTCCACGATCAATCGCGGTCTGGTGTCCGTCGATGAACACGAGACGATCGAGTTCGAGAACAAGACGTTGCTGACCATCGACGCCCGAGCAGGCCGGGACGACATCAATCTGAACAACCCCACCGTCCCCGCAGGTCTCCAGCAGATCAACGTCGTCGGTGGGAATTCAATCGACGATTCGCTGACCATCAACGGTACGCCGGGATTGGACACGATCGGCGTCACGCTCGATAGCGCAGATTCCGGCGCGGCCCTGGTCAACTCGCTGCCCGTCACGTTTGATCTGGTTGAATTCGTTTCAATCAACGGCCAAGGCGGCGGCGATTCACTCGAAGTGATCGCACTCGGTTCACCGAGTGTCATCGAATTCACGCCTGGCGAAAGCAGAGATTCGGGACACGTTCGCGTGGACGCGCGCGTGCCGCTGGAGTTCGAGCAACTGGGTTCTGGTGTGGTGACGATCGCCGATCCCGACCCCGGTTTTGCGCGACTGATCCACAACGGCTATGCGACCGATGATCTGTTTCACGTTCCGTCATCGGCCTTCTTTGGTATCGGTTCGCCGGGAAGTGATCCGCCGCCGATTCCGCAATCCATCGGGCTCAATGATCGAATCCCAATCATCACGCAAGGCATCGTCAATTACGTGCTCCGTGGGTTTGAAGGAAACGATTCGTTCGCCATCTTTGACGGGCTGGGTCTGAACGTGGAAGTGGAAGGCGACGGCTCCGACGACAACGACTTGCTGGCGTTCATTACCGATGCCGCCGTGGATTTAGATCTCCAATCAAGCTGGTTCAGCGTGCCGGGGCTGACGTTTCCGTTTTCGGGAATCGAGACTCTGCAGATTCACTCGAACGGCCTGAATATCGCAGGCACGAATCTTGATGACCATTTTGAGTTCGCGCCGCTGAGCGAAGTTGAAGCCGAGGTTCAACTCGAAGGCTATGGCACCGACATTGAGTTTCGCGTCGAAGGGCCGGTAACCCTGGACGGACTGGGCGGCGCGGACGTGCTGAAGGTCGTTGGGACGGCAGAGCCCGAGACGATTGTAATCAACGATTTCGGAACGCCAAAAGTGACTGTCGGCGAACGCTTGCCCGCGTTTCATCAAGGATTCGAAGCCGTCAACGTGGATGGCCGCGAGAGTGCCGATCTCATCCGTGTGCGGATGTCTAACATATTGTCGATGCCGATCTTTGTGGTTGGTGGGACTCCGATCTCGCATACCCCACCGCCTGCGCCCATGCTGGGTTTCGGTCCCACAGATGATTGCACTCTTGCGATCGATCCCGACGAAGATCCCGATCCCCAATCGCTACCCAGCCATGCCGACAAGTTGGAAGTCGAATGGATTAATCTGGGCGGATCGCCGGGGTTCGGAGTGGATTTCACGCAGTACGACGGGCCAGAAAACGATTCCGGTTCCTACGTATTCGGCTCGGGACCGGCGCTCAGCTACGACGAGGTGGAGGACACAGAGTTCTTCACGACGGAACTCGAATTGAATTTGACGATCAAGAACTTCGGCCGGTCCGGCAGGCTTTCCGCTGCCCCCATCGCACCCGGCACGATGGCGCTCTGTCAAGGAGGCAAGTCCACAAGAGTCACGGGGCTCACAAGTCTGTCGATTGAATCGTCGGTTGACGTTTCACTGGATCAAGTTCAGAACTTCAACATACCAATCACAGTGCACGGCGCGGGCAATAGCGTTAAAGTCACGAGCACGGATGTTATGCAATTCGAGCCGACTGGTCAGGACAGCGGTTTGCTGAGCCAACTCGACCCGGCGACGGGTACCACGGCCAATCCGATTACCGTCAGCGGTGTCAGCCTGCTCAGCTACGGCGGCGGGGGTGATTTGAAAGTGCGAGGTGACGGACAGTTCGAGGTGAGCCGGAATGCGGTTGGAATCGCGGGCAAGTTAGGAATCAGATTATTCGACGACAACCCGCACTTGCACATCGAAGCAACCGGTGTTCAGGACAAGATCCGATTTCGAGGCGACTTGGGTTTGGACGCAACACTGATCCCATCATCAATCCCGAGTGCAGGCATCGTCTCGTTCAATCCACACGTTACCTACAGCAGTATCGAAGACTCTCTGGCGTTCGAGAACTTCTCGAGGTTGATCGTACCCGCTTTGGACGGCCAGTCGGTGCGCGTGGCACCGACAGGGAGATTGTCCGAACGAAGTATCACGGGCCTTGATCTCCCCGTCACGCTGAATGGCGTGGGGCTTCTCTCCTTGCAGGGGAACGGCGATGTTGAGTTTGAACTTGGTCCCGGCAACTACGGCGTTCGAGTGGCGGGCAATCCATTGCTTGGCCGCGATCAGTTGAGCAGCAATGGCGCACCCTGGGTCGAATGGTCGCCCGGTGTCAGCATGCAAATCGATGCGCAAGTCGGAACCCACGAAGTCCAGATCGACGTCCTCACGCTCAATTCGCCGCAGGTCGATGTTAAGGGCAATCCCGATGACAAGCTGGTCGTAAACGCTATCAGCCTGATCGGCCAACAGATCGACGTGACTCCCGGTTCTGTGAACATCGCGGTAACCCCGCGCGACCTGTCGCGCGACCCGGTGACGGTTCATGGTGATGGATTTGGTGTGGTCGAGATGCACACTGGCAGCGGACTAGATCTGATAGACGTTGACTTAACCGACGACATGCCGCAATTCGTTGTTGTGGACGCGATCGCGGGTCAGGGCGATAAGTTCAACAGCACCACCGATGCTGACATCGTCAAGACTTCGATCGGCAACTTGATTCAACGGCCAGGGCGTCCAACCTACTCGGCCCTGCTCCCGTCGTTGATTGACATCACACTGCCGCCCAAACCGAATCAGCCGCCCGTCGCCAACGACGATTCGGCAATGACCGACGAAGACACCGCCGTATTCATCAACGTGTCGGCTAACGACACGGATGCGGAGAGTAATTCGCTGAGCTACAGCATTACCGCCCCGCCCACAAACGGAACGGCGGTCGTTCAACCGGGCGGATTCATCAAGTACATGCCCAATCCCAACTTCAACGGAACGGATACGTTCCAGTACAAAGCCGACGATGGAGCCGGCCCATCGAACGAGGCGCTAGTGACCATCCTCGTCAAACCTGTTAACGATGCTCCGGGCGCTCGCGGTGATTCGGCGACGACTAACGAAGACACGCCAGTGTCGATCAGCGTGCTGGGCAACGACACCGATTTCGACGGCGACACATTGTTCATCAACGCGATTACGATGAGCCCGGCCAACGGCAAGGCCTTCATCAACGTCGACAACACAATCACGTACACGCCCAACCCCAACTTCAACGGCACGGATTTCTTCCAGTACCAAAACTGGGATGGCACCTTAGTTTCACCCACAGCCGTGGTGGTGATCACGGTCAATCCAGTCAACGATCCGCCTGTCGCCAACAATGATGCAGTCACGACCGATGAAGACACGGCCATATTCATCAACGTGATGGCTAACGACCAGGATGTGGATGGCGATCAACTGACGATCATCATCACCGCACCGCCGCAGAATGGAACGGCGGTCGTCGTACAGAGTGGAATCGGTGATGTCGTCAAGTACACGCCTCCGCCTAACTTCAATGGGTCTGCCTCCTTCAAGTACCGCGTGAACGACGGGACGGTCAATTCGGCTGAGGCCAGCGTCACCATCACGGTCAATCCGGTCAACGATGCTCCGGTTGCCAAGAGTGATTCGGCCACGACCGATCAGAATACGCCGGTTGTCATTGACGTGCTTGCCAATGATACCGACCTCGAAGGAGACCCCTTGGAGATCATCCTCGGTCCCACCGGCAACGGCACCACGATGCTCCTTGACAACGGCACTCCCGCCGATCCTACGGATGACAAGCTGAAATTCACTCCGGCACCTGGATTCAGCGGCATCGCCACGATCTCGTATCAAGTCGAAGACGGAAATCTGCCGTCCAACCAGGCGCTCGTCACGATCACCGTTAACCCGGCCGTCCCCGATCCCTTGCCGCCGGAGGCGGACGCTGGCGGCCCGTACACGGTGAACGAAGGGGACTTTGTGACCCTGTTCGGTTCGGCCTCATCGGGCAACACGCCGCTCACTTATGCCTGGGATCTTGATAACGATGGGCAGTTCGATGATGCCAACGGCAGTACGCCGACATTCAGCGCGATCCCGCTCGACGGGCCTTCCACTCATATCGTGTCATTGCGAGTGACCGACGCGGCGAATCTGACTGCCACCGCGACGACGACGGTCAGCGTGTTGAATGTCGCACCGACCGCCGATGCCGGTGGTCCGTATCTGGCATTCAACGGCCTGGTGCAACTCGCAGGCAAGGCCAGCGATCCCGGGTTAGCCGACGGTCTCGTCTTCGAGTGGGACTTCGACCTCGATAGCCAGTTCGACGACGCCACGGGACCGCAACCGATCTTCGCGGCCGGTTCCGCGCCGAGTTATCTCGTTTCGCTGCGCGTCACGGATGACGACGGCGGGTTCAGCATCGACACGACCACCGTGACGAGAGTGGATTTCAACGGTGGCTCGCTGGCGGACCTAACTGTCAGCACTGTCGTGACAAGCCAGATTATCCCGCGCGGTGCCGTGATCTCCAATACAGTAACGGTTACGAACAACGGACCCGATGTTGCCAAGCAATCCATTTCGTTGATCGATTTGCCCTCGGGATTTGCGCTGGAGGGTTCACTGCCAAGCGGCTGTGAACTTGAATCCCGTCGGCTGACTTGCCAACTTGGTGATATTGCTGTCGGTGGAATGAAGGAGATTGAGCTGTCGGTCCGACTCAACGAACTCGGGAAGTCACAGTTCGTCGCAGCCGTCTTCAGCGAGGGCAGCGAACCTCAGACCGAGAACAACGTGTCAAACACCGTGGTGCTGGTATTGCAGCGGTTCGTGCCGCCCAGTAGTGGCGAGTTCGTCATACGGCTCATCGGCGATGAACTTTGCGTCCAACAGAATGCCGCCAGTCTGTTTTGCGTGGATGCACAACATGGTGGCTTGATCGTTGCCGCCGCCGAAGGAGAAGGCCCAAGCACGGTCGACGTATCTAGTTCCTTGGGACCTGCTCAGTTAGTCTTGCAAAGCATCGAGCCTGAACTCCGCCCGGATGCCAAGTTGCTTGGCACGGAGTTTACTACTGATGGCACTTTCTACAACGTGTATGGTCAAAACGGCACGCTGATCCGTACGGACTCTAGTCCTTGGACAAATCTTGCCAACTACTTGGACGTTGACGGAGACGGCGTAATTGCTGCCAAGGATGTCCTGAATGTAGTCAATCGGTTGATCAGTCGAGGATCCGGACCATTAGGTGTCCCGACGCCAAGCAATGCACCAACGTCATCCCACCCTGATGTATTCATTGACGGCGTCCTGTCGCCTCTGGACGCGTTGCTGGTGGTTAACTTCCTGAACCGAGCCTTGGGACTCGAAGGCGAGGCAGAGGCGGATGACGCCGGCAAGGCCAATCATTCTTTACTGGTCGACGAGGCAATCGCCCAGTTCGCCCAGCCGCGCGCCCAATTGTCTCGTCAAACTGCACGGCCTCAAGCGCAACGAAACGACGAACCGCTGCGAGGCGTGATGCTGCCGTTTGCCGGGCTGGAAGGTCGACGAGCCAGTCGGCCGTCCGACGAGAATGTGTTGTTTCCGAAGAGCTGGCGCGACGGCGTCGTTGATGAAGAGAGTGTCGACTTGCTGGCCGAGGAGTGGTTCCGAGACATCGACGCACTCACGGATCTTTGACGTTACACGGCTCGCGATGGCGTTGACGCTTCTCGTACGATGGCCTTCCAAGGCCGTCGAGTGCTTCACGACGGCCTTGGAAGGCCATCGTACGGGTGTTGTGACAGTAACCGCCACCTGCGCAGAGCGCTATGTCAGCCCTTTGATCGGCTGACCGTCGTAGATGTGATGCGGTCGATCCGATTCGTCGTACCAGGCGGCGGTGGCGGGAATGCCAAGCGTGTGATAGATCGTGGCGGCCATGTTCTCGGGCTTTTGAGGATCGGAGTCGGGATACGCACCCAGCTTGTCCGACGAGCCAATGACTGTCCCGCCTTTCACACCCCCGCCGGCAAAGAAGACGCTTTGCACGCCGCCCCAGTGATCGCGGCCTGGGCCAGTGAAGGAATCGGTCAGCGTCGACAATTTCGGCGTCCGGCCAAACTCGCCAGCCATCACGATCAACGTCTCGTCAAGCAGCCCGTTGCTTTGCAGATCATCCAGCAACGCGCACAACGCGCGATCAGTCGGCGGGAACAATTTGTCCTTCAATCGCGGAAACGCGTCACCATGCGTATCCCAGGTTTCGTTGTTGCCGAGATTGACTTGCACAAGATTCACGCCCGCTTCCACCAGACGATACGCCATCAGCAGCGACCAGCCAAAACTGTTCGCGCCGTAACGCTCCTGAGTCTTCGCATCGGCGTTGGTCACGTCGAAGGCTTGACGCACCTTTTGATCGGCGAGCATCGAGATCACTCGCTGCCGTTGGGCATCGTAACTCTGCACGTCGGCCGATCGTTCCAACTGCTTGCGCTGCTCATCGATGCTGGCCAGCAGCTTCAAACGGTTCGTGAATCGGCTGCCTCCCATGCCTTCTTCGATCTTCAAGTTCGGAGCCTGATAGACTCGTTCGTCGGGATGCTGCGGCGGCTTCTTGCCTTGATTCGGGAACGTGTATTCCGGGTAAGCCCCGCGCCACATCGGATCACCGTAAGGCGAAGCCTCGATGAAGAACGGATCGCGATGGCGTCCCATCAACCCGCCGTACGCTCCTGGAATCACGCCACCCGACCAATGCACCAGCCGCTCGGGCAACACGATCGCCGGCGGCAGATTGTTGTTCCGCGGCGGTATGGCATCACCCACGATCGAAGCGATCGAAGGCCAATCGGACGCGCTTTGCACTCGTTCACCACTGAAACCAGGCGACGCCACCGACCGGCCCGTCAGCATCAAGAAGTGGCCCAGCGTATGCCCATTGGTGGGATGTGTGAGCGAACGGCAGACCGACCAAAGTTGGCTTCGCCGCGCGAGTCCAGGCAGGTGCTCACAGATCTGGATACCTGATGTGCTGGTCGAGATTGGATTGAACTCACCTCGCACCTCCGCGGGCGCATCAGGTTTAAGATCAAAACTTTCGTGCTGCGTAAGTCCGCCCGACAAAAAAATGTAGATGCAAGACTTGGCGGTTCCACTGGCGTTGCCTGCCGAACTTTGCGTCTCCGCCCGCAGCGCGGCCAAATGATTGGCCCCCATCCCGAGCAACCCCACCGCACCCGCCTGGATCGCAGTCCGCCGCGAGAATCGCGGATGCGTCGGATAAGGCGGGCGTAAGGAATCCATCGTTCATGCTCCTGATGCGTGATGTCACGATTTTCGGACAAAGGCGGTCGCCAGTCAACCTTTTCCGCAGCCTGGCAGTGGCACAGTTTCGTGTAGCATGGGCCCCCGGCCCGTGATTTCCCGGCCCAGGGGGCCAGGCTACTTTCAACTTGCCAGGCCGCTTTATGTCGTAGGGAATATAAGCTCGACGCGCGAGCGAGTGTGTTTTCTGCGGCGTGGAACTCACTCGCTGGCGCGTCGAGATTGTATTGGCAACACCCTGAAACCAGCCGCGAAAGGGATGTTTCGGTTTCGTCGTGTGACAATCGAGGTTGCAAAAAAACGCCGGAAGGTTGATATTATCGGCGACAGTTTGCAAACGATGCCGCTTCGTTGATGGCAACTGTTTCTCGGCCGCTTTGTGCATGGAGGCGCTTTCGATGAAAGCTCGTTGGATCAGACTCGGTAGTTCGCTCTCGGTTGCGTTGGTTACAGCGTTGGCAATCGGATGTGGCGGAAGTGCGCCAACCGCGAGTATCCCGGCGGAAGGTCAAGGCACGGAGGCAGTCGCTGTTGATCTTTCCGGAGGCGGTGCCGCGACGCTGACGTCTGGCGCAGCGAACCCGGCGACTCCGGCGGCGGTCGCGTTTCAGAAGAACTTGTTCCCCGAAGTTGTGATCAAGACCTCGGCCGGCGACGTTCGAGTGCGCTTGAATGCCGAGAAGGCTCCGGTCACCGTCGATAACTTTTTGGCCAACTACGTCGACCGCGGCTTTTATAGCAACACGATCTTTCACCACGTCGATCCTGGTTACATTGTCACGGGCGGATACACGACGGACCTCGAAGCAAAAGAAGTTCGCGCGCCAATTCGCAATGAAGCAATCAACGGGCTTAAGAACACACGTGGCACCATCACGATGTCCCGGTCGCCGGAGTACGGAGACAGCGCGACCTCGCAGTTCTTTATCAATGTGACCGCGGCCCCTTCGTTGGACTACGACGAAAGCAGCGAGAACGCGGGCTATTGCGTCTTTGGAGAGGTTGTCGAAGGGATGGATGTGGTGGATCGAATTGCCAAGTCCGAAGTCCATGACACAGGCGACTTCCCGCAGATACCTATCGAAGCGATCGTTATCACTGCGATTGACCGGGTTGATTGACGACGCTGCTGATACGGACGAAAGGTTGATCCTTTGCCGTCGGCTATTCGGTCACTTCACTCCCGGCACGGGTCGCGAGGGCTCGATAAACAGCGAGATCAATTGTCTCCGCGACGAAGCGCACCGAGTCATCTCCAATCGCGAAGTTGAGCCCTCCAGGATGTGTACTTCGAAACGACCAGGTACTTTTCCAATCGGTCGGATCGGCATGTGTGTAGTTCGGCGGAATTGCGCAGCTGCCGTAGGCGTTGTTCGCGTAGGGCCACGAACACCAAATATTCTCCCGCGGCAAATCTTCGCCGACGAGAAAGGTCTGACTTAGCCTGTCAAGAACGGCATTACGCCGGAGGCGAATTCGGTAATCGCTTCGCCACAGCACGCCATCTCCGTGCGACAGTCCGTCATAGGATCCATTGGTGCCGATATTTGCCCAAGGGGTCGGAAAGGGACCGCCGAATGTCTCGTCCGCGCCCCAATTCGCACCACTTACGCCCTTGTAATTCGTAATCCCAACGGCAAACCCCTGCAAGTTGCCTGCGTCGCGACGCGCACCATTGCCATCTCCCGGCGCGCTAGGGCAGCGAAACAGGTGAATATCCTGGTCGGCGATCCCGCTGCTGAACAACGTCGAGTTGGGGAGCCCGCCGGTGCTATAAACGGTGTCGTGTTCGACAAAAGGCAGGATCCTCGCGAGAAAGCTCCAAGCTCGCGAGTTTGGCCCCCATCCGAACGACGATCCGAACTGGCCGCTTGGATAAGTGCCATGCGCATCCTGAAAAGTATCAACCCCGAACGCGATCTGACGAAGGTTGCTCTGGCAATAGGCACGACGAGCGGCCTCGCGGGCGGATTGTACGGCGGGCGCGATGATGGCGGCAAGCGTGGCAATGACCGCCAACACAACGAGCAGTTCTACCAAAGTCATGCCACGGAATCGTTTCGGTCGGACGGGACGAGAAAATGGTTTACTCACAATGGACCTCAGACGAGCATGTATCCACCGGCGAACAAAACGGTGTATGCGAACAGCAACCCCGCAAACAAAATGAGTATCGCCCATCGAGCCGAAGTTGGCATTCTCGACAGTGCTTCTCCGAGGACAAGAAAGACTGGCGGCATCGCTGCCACGAATCGACCGTGACCAGCCATCCCCATTTCGAAGCTGCGCGTCAAGAAAGGCACAATCCATAGCCCGCACGTTAATACGAATTCATCACGAGTCAACCAGTTCTTTCTGTATCCCACCACGATCAACACCGCCGCCGCAACGTAGTAAAAAGGGTTGGCGAAGAGCAGGCTTTGATACCAGGCAAGCCCCTCCGATCGCGTCGCCCAGTAAACCGCCGATTCCGAGTCATAGACAGCCCAGATTGGCTCGAATACCAGGAGGGCTTGCACCTTCTCCATGAAGGTGAACCCTGGTCGCCAGCACCATTCGGCGTGGGCATCGACAAATGCCAACGGCTCGCCGTCGCGGAACCCCAGAAACGCTGAATACGCAAATATTCCCCAGCACGAGAACGGAAGCACCCAAGCGAGTCGTCGCGAGCGCTGCCACCGCGCCCCGCCGCTACACCACACGTGAATTGCGAGTACGGCCACCAAAACGATGCCGACGGCGCGAGTCGCAGTTGCTGCCCCCGCGATTAGTGCGAGTACGCCGATGTGCCAGCGCCGAGACATGCCGTACAACAGCCACATCATCAGCAAGATAAATGACGGCTCACTGTAGATGGCTCGGAGAAAGAAGGACGTCGGAAAGAGAGCCATTGCCCACAAGGCGAGCAGTCCGACTCGACAATCCGAGGGTCCAATACCGCAGCGTTGTCGCTGCCGTGTATAGGCCAGGAACAGCACCATGGCTTGCAGCAGGCAAGCATGGGAGACAACCAGCGCGGCCACGTGGGACGGGAAGCCAGTCAAACCCTGCAACGCCCGCACGGTGAGCGGATACGCAGGGAAGAATGCTGCTTTCGGTTCCTTGTCCCGGCCGTCTCCGTATCCACTTTCGGAAATCGACAGGTACCATTGCCCATCCCAAGCTGCCATCGCCTTCAACACTTGATCGCCGGTCCCGTTGAAAGTGGGCTTTCGAGGACCGTTAACGAGCTGCGGTGCGACGATTACCGCAGCGAGAACCAACGCGGTTGTCAACGAATAGACCATGATGGCCGACAGTATGTCGTCGTACTGCAACGGCGTGCTCGTCGGATGTTGGACCGCGCGGACTGTGTGTGACTCACCCGCCGCCGGCTGATCTTCAGTGCCGCGTTGCTGACAAGGTGCCATTGTTTCAACCCGGGTCCACGGTTTTTTTGGCGACGACGTAGATGCAGACACCCGTATCCGTGCTTGAAGAAACGATTGACTTGGCGAGAGTGCTCATCCAACGTGTTAACCACTTTGGACGCCCTTGCAGCGGATGACCGCACCAAGCACTAATCCGGTATGGCAACGCAGCGGGCAGCCAAAGTTCGAACCAACCGAGAGTGGTTGTTGACACGACATTGCGACACGTCAGGATCTCGAACCCTGCTGCGTCAAGACAATTCCGCCAATACGCCGGTGGGTGCAGTGCGATGTGCGAGAATGCCCGATTGAGTGATCTCACATAGCACTTGCTCAGTCCCGATAGACCGGCTTGCCGCAGCAGCCGCGCCACGTGTAGACAAGTGTCGAATTGATCGAGGACGATCGTCGCCACCAAGACGCCTCCCGGCTTCAGCACTCGAAACGCTTCGTCAATCGCAGCTTGCGGGTCGGCAACATGTTCCAGCACGGAAATGCTGAGTACCGTCGCAAAAGAATCCGAGTCAAACGGCATCTGCCGAGCATCGCCGACGTGTAATGCGGCATACTTCCCCGTGCGCGCGGCCAGCTTGACGTGCCGCTGGTCCCGATCCAGGCCCACGTCTAATTGCGTCACCACTGCCGCACGTGCGAACTCACCACGGCCACAACCCATGTCCAAGACCGGCTGCTCCCAGCTCGTGCCGGCCAACTCCACCAACTCTGCCGCGCGAAAAATTGCCAACGACAATGGACTCGATGCCAAGTAGCTGTCCACCAAGTCCTCTCGAATTTGGAGGGATGCCGCGGAGACGGGCTCGGCGATTGTGGCTGAGTTCAATCGATGGCTCCCAAACGGCGTTTGCGCCTCGCCAACAAAGCAGCCGCGATGACACCGAGTAAAGCGAGGGCCGCGGCGGCAGTAATCCAAGCCACGACGTGCGACTCTTGCGGTATCGGCATCGGTGTATTCGCCACTCCCGCCGTGTGCCCCACGATTTCCAGGATCACTGGCTTCCCCAAACGAGTATCGACGATCGCGGTGCCCTCGGGAAACGGCCCGAAGTCTCGATAATCGAAGCGCCGAGACGGGACCGGTTCGTTGACACTTTCCCAGTTGAATTCATACCGAGTCGTACTGCTAACATTGCCATCACCCATCTCCATGTAACGTGTCTCAAACTCGACAGGAACCAACGCGCCCCCCATTTCCTTCCATTTCGTGGTCGACCGCTCAAGTACCACCGATTGGTCGACGTCGACGTCGGAGCGCCTCAATCGCGTTTCCAGGACCAACGGAACCAGGCGTTCGACGTCGATCACATAAACCTGCAAATTCAGCCAATGGTCAGACATGGGACCAACTTCATACAGCAGCTCTACTTTGCCGTCTTCCAATTCCTTCGTTGTCCCGTTGGAAAATCCGTTGATAATCTCCTTGATGCGACCGTAGGGGGCGTGGGCATGGAGATCTCCCGCACCCGTCAGACCAACGAGCCGGGGGTCCAGAGGACCACATTCGCGCAGTCCCAAGTCTCGCCCCGGCAAATTCTTTTCTAACGAGTGTGCATCTGCATTGTAGAAGTACGAGACACCATCGCTCTCCAGATACTTTGCCTGCAGCGGGCCCGTGGATTCTTCGACGTCCCACCGCCACCGGGACTCAGCGAAGTCAAATGCTGCAAAATATTTCGTTTGCACTTCCACACCACCACTTTTGTCCAGTGCTGAATAGGTGATATGGCACTCCCCGGATAGAATTTGCTCGCGTCGATTAAATACGCCGTCCAGCAGGTGCTTAGCGAATTCGTCGTCTGCGCGGAGATCCCATGGTGGCCAGACTAATGCCAAGGCGATTAGGAGAATTCGGAACAATCCAGCCACCACGGCACACAACGTCCGGACGGAATAATTCGAAGACATAGCTCACCCTTTAGGTTGAAATCTGTTGCGCGAAACGGTCGTGCAGACGCGCGTGAATCCTCGCACTGCTCCAAAACTTGTGAAGCCTTAGAACGCAGCGCGATCACGGCGTCGGCATCGGACTGGGCGTCGGATAGGTTGGTGGAATCGGCGTCGTAGTGCATTGAGCACTGTTGCCGTCCGCGATAGTAACGGTGGTCGAACCACCAGGCGCTGGAGACCCGGTCGTCTTACAACGTAAGCCGCCTCCAAAGTAAAAATTGTGGGCGCAACCACTACAGGTTTGCTCGATTGTACAGTTAACATTTGGGAGGTTCTTTATGCCGACGTTGCCGTGGCCGAAATCATATGCCATAGTAATCGTCATCTTCTTGATGGATGCCTCCTTTTTGTTTTTGGGACACTGAGGCGGAAAACCATAAACTGGGCCAGTGAATGCGGCCATTGCATCTCCTCGACCAACGCCACCAAGTCGGGCGATTGCTTGTAGTTTTCGAGGACAAACGCCACACATCGGAGCCCACAAACATTGACGGTGTCGGGCGCGGCTGGCCGTGTGACTTCCACGTCGGCGTCGCCAATAACGCAAACCAACAGAACTACGCCGGTTAAGTATCCCATGTTTTCGTTCTTTACTTGACTTAATGAACTCCTGCCGTGCTTTGCCTGATCAAACCCGACACCGGCATTCGCGCCACCGACATCCCCTCTTTCATTAGAAGTACTTCGCCTTCGATGGCACCTTCTGCGCCGCCCGCCTTTAACGTGGCGTGGAACTCCCAGATGCGTCCTGCGGTACGCGTCCACTGCACATCCAAATCGTTTTCCAGGTTGCTGACAAGTTGGATCTCTTCGGCGCCCTCGAAGGTGTCCGCGAACACGACTCGTACCGCCTGGACTCTGGGTTCCCCAGGCCGGACAATTCCGAAATGAAGATCGCCCGGTATCAGCCGGATGCTCGGAATGCGGCGCGCAACGACCGGAACTGCAAGCCAGTCGTCCGCGTCGAGCCGCAACTCAGATTCACTCGTGCGTAAAAATATCTGCGCTGTCTGTGTGCTATCAGCAAGTTTTCCGATTTCAATCGCAACGGTTGCCCGCCACACTTCCGTCGGCGTGCGAGCTGAATCCACCTCTTCTCCGGCCTCTGCCAAATCTCCTGCACTTGGGGCTTCGATCCGTTGTAGATCCACTTGCAGCCACGGCGACTCGGAGTCGGCCACGAGATTTGTCCAGGGCTGCCGTGACCAATTCGTGATTTCGACGTAACGAGTTGCTTGTTTTCCTTCGCGGAGATCGCCGAAGTTCAACTCGGCCGGCACCGCCGTAATCGGACTTCGGATGGCAGCTTGAACGACCAGCTTAATCGTCGGTGCCTCGGGTTCGTGAAACACAACCGCGATATCGCGAAGATCATCCGCCGATTTGCTCGCCGCACGGTATTCCACCTCGACCCAATTCGTTTCACCCGGCAGGAACACGTTGCTCGACATCGAGGGCGCTGTACACGTGCAAGACACCTTCACGACTTTGGGAGTCCACGGCGTAGAACTCTTGTTCTCGATCGGATATCGATGAACATTGAGACTGTTAGGCGCGACGACGCCGAAATCATGGGCAATCGTAATGTCTGTTGACGTTGCACCCTGCTCTTTCGGAGCTGGAGTTTTCAGAAGACTCACAGGATCTGGTTGACAACCGCTGAGCATCAAGAGTGAGAGACAGCAAAGGAAGGCCTTAGGGAGCGTCTGCGTCTTGCCAGCCGCGTGACGAATGCAGCCCAGCCACTTCATAGCCGAACACCTCTGCGAGGATATTTTCGAACTATCTGCAACAACGGCTGCCAGAAGCTGCCATGCTGTCGATTCTGAGGCAACTTCAAACGCGAATAGAGCAGAGAAAAAGCAGTTGTCAAGCATCCGATGAGAATAAAAGTGAAAACTCTGGATCGGTCGACGAAGCCTGGCAATGTGCTCTGGGGTTGCTTGACGGGAATGAAGACGAAGATTGGATAACGGAACACACCGTACGAGCTAGGTGGAGTTGGAAGCTCCAGCTATCGCGTCTTCGGAGAGGTGGTCGCAGGGATGGACGTGGTAGATCGAATTGCCAAAGCCGAAGTCCATGACACCGGCGACTTCCCGCAAATACCTGTCGAAGCGATCGTTATCACTTCGATCGAACGGGCCGATTGAGGCGAGCGGCACACCGTGAGATATTTGGACTGCTGTGACTTGTCACAGCTTTCGTTCGCGGCGGAGCCGCTCTTGTCCTGGAGGGGCGTCGATACTTCGAGCGCGGCTGTGGCACAAAAGGGCAAAGCGGCGACAAGTCGCCGCAGTCCAAATGTCCGAAAAGAGCCGGTGCAACCGCGGAATTAGTCGCGATGCGCCGGCTCGTTGTTTTTGGGTCGGTTCTGTCGGACTGACTAGTCGTCGAGTTCTTCAACGCTGTCGGAACCCGAGGAGGATTCTTCGGCAGCATTCTCTTCGCTAACGCCAGCTTCTTCAGCAGCGTCAGGTTCGTCTGTCGTGAGCGTCTCCGGCTCCGTCGACTCGGCGGATTCGGATTCGGACTCCGCTGTCGCTGCGTCTGTTTCAACAGGCGTCGAGTTCTCAGAAACTGGAGTGGTCTCTTCCCACGGCCAACGCGCACTTTAGGCAACTTGGGGTAGCGCGGTAACTAGATATTGATTAAACAATTC
>JAQBZB010000490.1 GCA_027622275.1 Planctomycetota bacterium
AACACGGCTCGGCGGGAGCCTCGCCCTCCCGAACGATCGACAGCTTCGATCGCATCGAAGTTGAGATCCCCGCATCGCTCGCCCAGGCATCCTGGCCGTTGCCCGTGCGGTTGCAGCCGTCGCAAGCCGTGCTCGCAGGAGCTGCCTTTCCGTTCTTCCTTCCCGACAGTCATGCGCCGGTGGCAATTGGCGTGTCCGACGTGCCGGTCGTGTTGGACCAAACCGACAATCACTCGCCATCGTC
Organism: Planctomycetota bacterium; assembly: GCA_027622275.1. Lineage (GTDB taxonomy): Bacteria > Planctomycetota > Planctomycetia > Pirellulales > Pirellulaceae. The sequence goes on from JAQBZB010000490.1 coordinate 245, forward strand.
GGCCCAAGAGATCGACATTCCGTGTGAAGTCAGCGGCCAGCTTGTGGCCGGTGACGAGCGCGATTGGTTTGCGATCGATGTGCGGCGCGGCGAAGTGCTCTACATCGAGGCGCTCGGCCAGAGAATCCATTCGCCGGTCGATCTGCAGATCAGCGTGCTTGGTCAGAGTGGCACGCCGGGCTCCGGCGTGAATGATCCGGATTCCCGCCCGAGCCGGGCGGGCCACACTCTGGTCGGTCTGCCAGAACTGGCGCAATTCGGCGACGAAGTACGAAACATCGGCGGCGCGTTCCCGACCGGTCATCTCGATCCGGCAGGGCGTTGGGTCTGTCCGGCGGATGGCCGCTATTTGATTGCCGTTCGAAATCTGATTGGTGGACTGCAAGCAGATCCGCGCCGGACATACCGGCTGAGCGTTCGACGAGAAGAGCCCGATTTTCAGGTCGTCGCCGTCCCGCGCGGCGATGCTCCCACCGGATTTAATGTGCGGCGTGGCGGTCGCGAGGTGCTCGACCTGCTGGCCTTTCGGCGGCGCGGCTGCGACGGATCGATTCGTGTCTCCGCCAATGACCTGCCAGCCGGAGTGGACTGTCCCGACATCTGGCTCGGGCCAGGTGTTGATCGCGCGACCGTTGTCGTTTCCGCGGATCGAGACGCGGCGGCAGTCTTCGGTGAGTTGAAACTGGAAGGCGTCGTAGGATCGGTTTCCAACCCGTCCATGACCGGGGGACGGATTGGAAACCCATCCTACAGCCGCCACTCAGTGCGTGGCGGCGCGATCGTCCGGGCGGGGACGCCCAGCGGCTGGGGTCGAATTACTTCGCAGATGCCGCTGGCGGTTGTTGGCGACGCGCCGTTGCGGATCACGGCGGCTGCTCACGAAACGCTGGACCATCATCTCTACGGCCTGCTGCCAGCGAGGCATTCGCCGGGTGGAGTCGTCGATGTTGCGCTCCAAATCGAGCGGCGCGACGCCGGTCATCAAGCGCCGGTCAAGCTGATCGGCGTGGGGCTTCCCGAACTGATCGGCAATCAAACGGCCATCATCCCGGCCGGGCAACAGAAGGGCTATATCAGCTTTTACCTGCCGCCGACGCTCCCCGTGGGCCATTATTCGCTGGTCGTCCGTGCCGAGACCACGGTGCCGACGCCTGACCAAAAAACGGAAACTGTAGCCGTTTATAGCAACGCGGTCACTCTGGATGTGCAGCCCGCCGCATTCCTCGTCGAAGTCGATCCCTTTGCCGTGACACGGGCCAAGCGTGGAGAAATCATTCAGATCGCGTATTCGGCTAAGCGCCGCAACGGTTTTATAGGTAAGATGCATACCGAGCTTGCCGCGCCCGGCCACATCACGGACGTCGTCGGTCTGCGTGGACGCGGCGAGACGTTTGTCGGACAGACCGACAATGGATCGCTGCAGATCATCGTCAACGACGACGCCCCGTTGGGTCCACAGTCGTTTTTGCGGTTGTTCACCGTCGGAGTCGTCGAAGACGAGCCAGTGTTTTTCGGAAGTAGTTTTCTCGCCTTGGAGATTGTCGAGTAGAAAAGTGTGGCCCGCCGGGCTCCGGCGGGTCTCAGGAATTCCGCCGGAGCCCGGCGGACCACGCTGGGAACCATTGCATGACCAGACCAAAACAGACCGCCTGGCAACTGCAAGTGCTACTTGTCGTCTGCATGACTTTCTCAGGCTTCCTGGTGCAGGCCGCCGAGACTCCGGACTCGCCAGTGGTTCACTTCGGGACCGATGTCGTGCCGATCTTGACCAAGCTGGGATGCAACAGTGGCGGTTGTCACGGCAAGGCGACCGGGCAGAACGGCTTCAAACTGTCGTTGTTTGGTTTCGAGCCCGACGTGGATTACCAAGCGTTGGTCAACGAAGCGAGTGGCCGGCGGCTGTTTCCCGGCGCGCCGGATCGCAGCTTATTGCTGCTCAAGGCCACAGCGCGCGTGCCGCACAGTGGCGGTCGGCGGGTGGAAGAGTCGAGCGACGACTATCGGATTCTGCGCGACTGGATCGCACAAGGAGCACTCGCGCCGCGCGAGGACGACCCGCGACTGATCCGCATCGAGCTGGAACCACGAGAACTGATTCTCCGCACCGATTCGTCGGAGCAATTGCGCGTGACGGCGTTCTTTTCCGACGGCACGTCGCGCGATGTGACGCGGCAGGCCGTGTATCAGTCGAACGAACCGGGCATCGCCGCAGTCGATGGCGAAGGGCTGGTGACCACAAGTTCACAGCACGGTCTGGTATCTGTAATGGCTCGCTTTGGCGAGCAAATCGCGTCCTTCCATGCCGCGGTCCCCTTCGCCGAGGACGAAACACAAATGGCCGCCGTCCAGGCACAGCTCGATACGTTGGATCGGCAATTGGGCGATTCAAGCGTCGACCGGCTGTTGCTGCGCCAATGGCGACGGTTGGGAGTTGTCCCGTCCGCGCCGGCCGACGACGCGACGTTCCTCCGCCGCGTGACGATCGACATCTGCGGCACACTGCCGACCAGCGACGAGATCGCGGAGTATCTGGCTGACACACGTAGCGACAAACGCTCGCATTTGATCGAGCGTCTGCTGGATCGACCGGAATACGCCAGCTACTTTACACTCAAATGGGCCGACATCTTGCAGAACCGCGGGGCCGGATACTCGACCAGCAAACAGCGGGCGGGGACGACGCTGTTCGCTGCCTGGATTCGCGACTCGATCGCCGCCAACAAGCCCTACGACCAATTCGTGTCCGAGATCCTCACGGCCAGCGGCAGCCAAAACGAAAACCCGCCAGCGATCTGGTACCGCACCGTGCGGAAGTCGCCTGAGTATGTCGAGTCGGTCGCGCAGGCGTTTCTCGGCGTCCGCATCCAATGTGCCCAGTGTCATCACCATCCGACGGAACGCTGGAGCCAGGCGGACTACTTTGGTTTGGCCGCCGTCTTCTCTCGCGTCGGTCGCAAAGGTGGTTTTGCCGATGCGGAAGTGCCGACCGACGAGATCATCTATCTCAAGGACCGCGGCGACGTGGTGCATCCTCGCACCGGCGACGTCCTGCGGCCACGGCCATTGGGCGGGGCCGAGTTCTCGCTCGGCTTGCACGATGATCCCCGCCGCAGTCTCGCACGGTGGATGGCCAGCCCCGATAACCCGTTCTTCGCCCGCACGATGGTCAATCGAATGTGGGCACACTTTCTGGGACGCGGCATCGTCCACCCGATCGACGACGCTCGCAACACGAATCCGCCGAGCAATCCTGAGCTGCTCGACGCACTGGCGGAAGACTTCATCGCCAGCGGCTACGACGTGAAGCACTTGATCCAAGTGATCGCGGGCAGCTATGCCTACGGTCTCGAGTCGGCACCTCACTCGGGCAACGCGGGCGACACGCAAATGTTCGCGCGGTTCTATCCGAGGCGGTTGACGGGTGAAGTGCTGTTGGACGGCATCAGCCAGGTGCTCGACGTGCCGACGGAATTCGCGGGCGTGGCGGCCGGGACGCGGGCGATCGAATTACCGGATGAAAACGTGGCTGCACATTTTCTCGATGTCTTCGGCCGGCCGGCGCGAATGTCGGCCTGCGAATGCGAACGAGTCGACGCGCCGGCGCTGACGCAAGCGTTGGAACTGGTGAACTCGGCGGAGATCCAGCGGAAACTGGTCGCCAAAACCGGCTATGCCGAGCAGTTGTCCACCAGCGACAGGCCGCATGCCGATCTCGCGACGGAAGTGTTCCTGTGCGTGCTGGCTCGAGCGCCGCGACCGGAAGAGTTGCAAGCCGCCGTCGACTTTCTGGCCTCCGAGCCGGATCGCGCGGAGGCCTGCCGGTCGTTGCTGTGGTCGCTGTTGGCCACGAACGAGTTCTTGTTCAATCATTGATGAGTTTCCGGGAGGGCGAGGCTCCTGCCGA
>JAQBZB010000005.1 GCA_027622275.1 Planctomycetota bacterium
AGCGCGCGGACAGCGCCAACGATTTTGGCTAAAGCAGACTTCGAATGATCGCTTGTTTTGGGTCTAGCATGGAGTCCTGATGGGAAAATGTTCGCTACCGCGTCGAACTCCGCTCCGAACGAGATCAGAGTATTTAGCGAAAGCGGAGAGTTGCTTCAAGCATTCAAACGAAACCTGATAACGCACCTCGTCGATATTGAGTGGAGCCCCGATGGCAAGTGGCTCGCGTGCGGTTCCCACGGTTCGTACAGTTTAGAATCCGGTGTCAAGGTCTGGAACACGGAATCTTGGGAGAACCGATTGGTCGCGGATGCTCACGCGGGCCACTATTCGATCGAGTGGGAACCAAACGGTGAACGGCTGGCAATGATCGCCAAGTATGGCAGTGACGCTCACTTCTACTTTACCATCCATAGCGGTGACTCACTGGAGATTGAACGGACGATCGGACTGCCCTGGACGACGAACGGTACTCACCGCCTCGCATGGTCGCCCAGAACGCAATGGATGGCTGTCACCTGGAACGGAACGATTTACTTATATGACATTGATGCAGGCGCGCTTGTGCAAACGATCGGATGCAACGACGAAATCCGATCGACGGCCTGGTCGGCGGATGGACGGCGAATCGCAACGGCCCTCGAAGACGGCACGACGCGCATCTGGTCATTCGATGGGGAGCCGATCACTTCGATTCGCACGCATCCACGCATGCCAGATAGTCAGTCAACGGCCACGGCACTCAATCCGGACGGCACGAGCGTCGCAGTCAGGTGGGCAGATCGAAGGAATTGGAATACACAAGTATTCGATGTCGCATCCGGTGTCCGTCGCCATCAGGCCAATAGTCAACATTGCGTCGGCATCCACGCGAGCGAGCTAGTCTGGAGCCCCGCGGGGAATCTGTTGGCGACTGCCTCCTGGGACGTCGACGGCGAACAGGCAAGCGATCTTAAGATTGCTTTGTGGAATCCGACGAACGGCACGAAGTCCTTTCTTCGTGGACACGAAACGCTGAACTGGGCTCGTTTCGCGTGGAGTGGTGACGGCACGCGACTGGCTTCGTCTGGCTCGGACAAAACGATTCGAGTGTGGGACGTAGCGAACGCGCAACAGATAGCACTGGCCGACGCTCCAGGCAACGCCCTCGATCTGCGGTTTTCACCCGACGCGACGACTGTCGTAGGCCAATTCATGGATTCTTTACTATTCATTGATGCGGAAACTGGCAAGTGCATTCGACAGGCCGCTGCGAGAGCCAACGACTGGAACGCGCTAGGAATCTGGTTCACGCCAGAAGGCGACTTGGCTTCGATGATGGGCCGAAGCCTCGTAGTGCGAGATGGCAAGACAGGCCTCCTAATTCGCGAACGAGAACCAGAAACGCCCTTGGGATCCTTTCGAGCAGTCGTATCTCCCGATGGAACACGACTCGCCTTCCAAACTTGGCGCGACGGTCATAGTCTCGAAATTCGAGACACCAGTACCTTCGAGCCGCTTTGGTCGAGTGTCGTCGTCAGCGACGAGCACATGGCGGCCTTCACTCCAGCAGGGCAGATGTTGAATCCCGAACCAGAGATCGTCGAACAACTGGCATGGGTCATCGAGAATCCGGACGGTACACTCTCCGTGATGTCGCGGCAAGAGTTTCTTGCTCGCATCGGGTCAGACGCAGAGCCCGCCTCCATTCCCGCTCCCGCAAGCGTTGGTAATTCGACAGATGCAACTTCAAACAAATGGATCGAACTCTTCAACGGTCGAGACCTGACAGGCTGGACGAAGCAAGGTGAGGCTGAGTGGAACGTTCAGGATAGTGCGATCTCCGTCAGGAGCGACAAAACCGGTTCGTTGGTGTGTAAGCAACCGTTCAAAAACTTCGACCTGGAACTTGATGTGTTTGCCGCGCCTTTGGCCAATGGTGGTGTGCGGATTCACACGATCGATCCGACCAGCCTGGAACATAGTGGTTACGAAGTGCAAGTCGCCGGGTCACAAGACCCGGGGGAAAAAAACTTTACTGGTGGCGTGTACGGAAAAGAAATCGTCTTTCAACAAGCTGCTGATCCCACGCTCGACAATCGCTGGGTGAAGCTACGGGTACGTGTCGAAGATGCTTTGATTCGGACTTGGGTCGATGGCAGTCTGGCTGCGGACTTTTCAGGGGATCCGCTCAGGTTAACAGGAGGCCATATCGCGCTACACAGTTGGGAATGGAAATCTAGTGTCAGCACTTCAAATTCCGATCCGCCGTCGGCAACACTGCTCAAGTACCGAAACCTACGAATCCGTGAAGTAGTTTCCAAGTAGCGGAGTTGGGAGCCAAGATCAGTTCCGATATACGCCAAATCGTGACCAACTCGCGGCGGGCCAGAAGATATAGTCGCCATAGCCGATCACGTCGCCCACGTAGATCGAGCCGAAGTGGCGGCTGACCTTTGATCGCATTCGATTGTCGCCCATTACAAACACACTGCGTGGCGGGACAACGTGCATTGTCACAGCTTGACTTTGGGGTCGGGTAGAAGGTGCCGGCGTTAGCCGCACCTTAGATCCGAGATACCCTTGGTGCAGCTGACGCCGACACCCTACGACTCCAATTCCGGAGGCCCGAACACTTCACCCTTCAGCAAACCAGTTTTCGGCTTTGACAATGCAATTAGTTTGTTGGAAGTACGGTAGTGGGTTATCCTGTCCAATTGTTGATTCGTCGTATTCGCGTTAGGAGGTTTCGTGATGAGTTGTCATCGGGATTCTAGGCGTCGCTTTCTCGGTTACCTCGGAATGTCGGCAGTCGCCGCAGGCGTAACAGGGAAAGTCTCCGGCAGTGAACTGCCAATCGTCACCAGCCCTCGTGCAACCGATGGCGACGAGCGATTCGAGCCGAATTGGGGGGAACGACTGACGATAACCGTCGGTCATAAAGACGCGGATCTGGTCGGACATGATGATCGTGTGTTGCAAGCGGCAGTTGACTATGTCGCAAGGCTGGGTGGCGGCACGGTGCATGTCCTGCCCGGAACCTACACGCTGCGCTGTGCCGTCTCGCTGCCGTCGAAGATCCGGCTGCTAGGCAGCGGCGCGGAATCGATCCTCACCAAGATTCCCTCCGAGACCGTAGATCTCGCGGCCGATTCCGATTGGTACGACCAAGAAGTCACGCTGCAAAACGGCAAAGACTTCCGAGTGGGAGACGGCATCGTGCTGCGGTCGAAGAACCCCGACAACGGCAGCCAGACGGTCATCAAGCGAACGCTGGTCGCCCGCTCGGGCAATCGTTTCAAATTGAACGATGGTCTGCGCGAGAACCTGTGGCTGACCGGCAAGCCGACTTGCTCGTCGCTCTTTCCGTTGCTGACCAGCGAGTACACGTCGGACGTGTTGATCGAGAACATCACGCTCGATGGCAATCGCGCGAACAACGAGAACTTCAACGGGAACTATGGCGGTTGCATCTTCTTGCAAGACTGCAATCGCTATACGATTCGCGGCGTGACCGCCAGGAACTACAACGGCGACGGCGTCAGCTTCCAGATCTGTCACGACGTCGTCGTCGAGAATTGCCACAGCCACGACAACGCGGATCTCGGCGTGCATCCCGGATCGGGCTCGCAGCGCCCGCTGATCCGCAACAACAAGCTGGAGCGTAACAACCTTGGTTTGTTCTGGTGCTGGGGCGTGAAGTACGGCTTGGCGGAAGGCAATTTCATCGACGGCAACCGCAGCTACGGGATCTCGATCGGGCACTGCGACACGGACAACGTGATGCGGAACAACGTGATCCGCAACAGCGGCAAGATCGGCATCCTGTTCCGCGACGACTCCCGCGGTCAGGACTTTTGGGCCAATCGCAATCTCGTGGAAGGCAACAAGATCCTCGACAGCGGCGGCGACGAAGGCATCGCGATCGACATCACCGGCAAGACAAAGGACGTCCGCATCGTGGACAATGAGATTCGCGAAACTCGCAAGCCCATGCAGCGGACTGGCATTCGCATCGGCGAGCAAGCCGGCAAAGTCGAAATGACCGACAATCGCATCGAAGGCTTTGCGTCGAACATCGTCGACCAAAGGGATTTGGGCTAGAGAATCACCAAGTTCGAGTTGGCCTGCAACTCGATCTGGAGTAGATCGTGACGACAGAAACATTTCGAGATGTCTATGCGAGGCTTACAGAAGGTAGCCAAGCTGCATCCGCCGAAGTGTTCGAGCGGTACGCGCGGCGGATTATCGGTTTGGCACGCAGACGGCTTGACGAAAGGCTGCAGGGGAAAGAAGAGCCGGATGACATACTTCAGTCCGTACTCCGTAGCTTCTTCGTCAGGCAGCGTGACGGGAAGTTTGATCTGAACAACTGGGATGGCCTGTGGGCTCTGCTGGCTACAATCACCGCCCGAAAATGCAATCGGCGGTTGGAGTACTGGAATGCTGAGAAGCGAAATGTGGCTCAGGAGATTCATCCGACGATCCAGAGGCTGGATCTGACCCTAACGACCTCGCGACTCCTGCGAACGCGGAAGACGCGGTCGTCATCGCTGACTTGATCCAGACGTTGCAGGAACAGCTTGATCCTCTTGGGCGAGAAATCCTCACACTGCGATTGCAAGGAGAGGCCATCGCGGATATTGCAGCGAAGGTCAATCGATCCGAGCGGACGGTACTGCGGAAGCTTGGCGACGCTCGGGGGTTCCTCGAAGCGATGCTTCACGAAGATGATGATTGCTGATCAGCGGCGACAGTTTCGCGGCTCATTCCGATGAATCGTCTGCTGGCAGTCGGAATATGCGAATCGTCGCGTCGAGGCTGCCAGCGGCTGCAAACCGTCCATCCGGCGAGAAGGCAACATCGCTCACAGTTTGGCTTGCAGCAGGCTCTCGGTCAAACTTCTTTATCAACATTCCTGACTTGGCATCCAGCAACTGCAGGCGTCCGCGATAATGTCCCGTGGCGACATATCGTTCATCGGGAGACAGTGCGAAGCTAGCGATGCCAAAGCCGACTTGGCCGCTCTCAAATTGCAGGCTGAGTTTCCCGGTCTCCACATCCCATCGACGCACGACCGCATCCGCACCAGCCGCCAGGATTTGTTGACCGTCTGACGTAAACACGACTCTGCTTACCCCCCGACGGCGATCACCGTCTTCGATCACACGCACTACTTCGAGATTGCCGTCACGTCGTAGTGGCTGCGTTACGTTGGCCGTTGCGGGATCGGGGGTGGAAGAATGCTCGACCAAGTCCGGGCCTTGCAGTTCCCTAATGCGGATGCTTCGAAATTGAGCGGGTGTATTCAGAACTTGCAATCCGATCTGACCGGATTGGCGTTTCGCTTTCTCCCCTTCAATCTTCGCGTCAAGAACTAGCGAGTCGTTGTGCCATACGCGGACTCGGATGCCTTCCGCGATAATCCGCACCGAGTGCCAGGTATCAGGAGTTGAATCAACGGCACTATCAGGTTTAGTTAGACCGTGGAGTGATGCGGTTGGCCAGCCTGTACCTACGTATCGCTTGTCGTCCAGTAGTTGAACCTCCAGATGATACGCGCCGCCCGGTGAGGGAGATTGTGGATCAGCGCGCAGAAAGATCCCGCTGTTGCCACGTTCTGGAAGACGGTACTCAAACTCAAGTTCGAAATCAGAGAAATGCTCCTGGGTTCCCAACCAGCCTGCCCCGCCATCGAGCGACAGGATTCCATCTTCATTCGATGCCTTGATATCACGATGAACGACTCCCCGTTCGTGAGCAAAAGCGAGTCCTTCAGCAATCTGTCGCACGCATCCCACCGCGTCCGCCACGTCAAGTGGCCCATGCTCTTTGACAATCTGATGCAAGTTGGTGCCATCGACGTATTCCATCACGAGAAAGTGCGTGTCGCCGTCGCATCCAGCATCAAACGCTGTCACGATTCGGGAGTGAATCAATCTCGCGGCCGCTCGCATTTCGCGTTGAAATCTTGCGACAGCATCAGTAGTCGAAACAAGTTCCTTGGACAGTATCTTCAGCGCGACAACCCGATCCATCGGCGTGTGCTTCGCCCGATAAACCCGCCCCATCCCACCGGCCCCAATTTCGTCCAGCAACAGATACTGTCCCAACCGGAGCAGCGCGGAGTTCCCTGCGGCAATCATCGCTGCCTGAAACGGTGTCAACAGGCCGTTGGAAACACAGATCGCCAGCGCCGACTGTGCCGTACCGGTAGATTCCGCCAGAACCGCGTCCCACTGTTCGCGTGAAACCAACTGCAAGCCAAGTACGACATCGGCAACGCTGCTTGCCGAACCATCGATGTAGAACTCCGTCTCGCAAGACGGATTGCGCAAGGCCACCGTTGTCTCGCGGCTCAACTCATTGGCTTCCTGATCAAACTGTGTATCCACGAGATCGAGCGCCGTTTCGAGTTCAGCCTGCTAGGCAGGGAATCGCTGAAGATACTCTTCTCGCGTCGGATTATCTCCGTACCGGCGACGGATCCGATATTCGTTGGCCAGTAGGTCCGTTGCGATTCGATCATCGGACTTGACGATGCCGAACCGTTGCCAGTAATCTTCCAGGCGAGGACGGACCGGGAGACCAGACGGATCGTCGTGGTCCTTCGGTCGCAACTGTTCGTCGGCTGAACTGCTGGCATATCGCCGCCAACGGTACTCTTGATCGACCGCAATGAGTTCAAGCATTAGTTCCTCATTTCCAGTTTCGGCACGCATGAGAATTTCAGACACCGCGGGAGCGTTCCCAGACGCCCAGGCTTCTTCGAAGTCTTCGAGAAGTTGTTCCAGGTCAGGTTTCATTTCTCATTGCGGCTTTAATGAAGTGACGTGATTGGCTGCGACCACAATCTGTTAATGCGGAACGGAGAAACGCAAATGACATGCAATCCAGAAACAATGTGACTCCGCCGCTGCATAGGGCTGCGGACGAATTACAGATTCGCACATTTAGTCTACACAAACCACTTCTTGAGCGAATGATCGAGTACCGCCAGCCAATTGTAAGAAAGCAACAATGCCGGGCCGAGTATGTTACCGCAGTCAGCCCGGCACTTGATCGGACGCGTGAATTGGCAGGTCGTGGCTGGACTATATTTTTATTGAGCCTGCTTTGCGTTTCTGCCATTGAATAGATCTTATCTCGATTGCACTTCCCTTGAGCTGCTGCCACCCAATTACGCAAGGCGAAGTTCGATGAAATCGACTGCTCACCACGGGCCAACTTCTCCACGGCGGACAGCAGCCAGGGATATCTGAACCTGACTTATTCATGCCCTCAATGCACTGTCCGGCTGACGTACCTTCACGAGACAGCGGGGCGTGTGAGGTCGGCGGGCGGCGCGTCGGGGCGTAAGGCGCCCTACCCCAAGTTGTCGTGTGCTGAATTGATCCCATGAGAAACTACGCCGACAGGAGACACGTCACTCGCGCCGCACCTCCTCCGCAAACGCGTGCCGCGGCGGCGGAAGCCAAGGACACGCACGTGCTCCCAACGGAGTGGCAAAACGCGAGGGAAGTTGCCAGCGTTCAAGACAGGCGATCAGCCGCTGCCAGAACGGAGCCACCACCTTCGCCACCTGCAACACCAACCGCCGACCGTGCTTCACCACCCGAGCTCCCGCCTTCAACACGTCGCGCTGAAAGCGGCCCCAACTCGATCACGTCTTCGTAACCGCCCTTGGGCGGCCGGCCCACGGGCCGCCAGAGGTGCGGTACCGCTAGCCGCTCGAGCACCGCATTGCTCTTCAAGCGGCCAATAAAACGCAGGCCGGCGTCGGTGAGTTCATCCAGCGTTTCGCCGGCGGTGTAGCCGGCGTCAATGCGGAAATCGACCACCTGCCCCAAGCGTTTGGCCTTGCGGATGACTTCATGCATGAACCGCCGCATGCCATGTGCCGTGTGAACTTGTCCTTGCCGCAGGAGCGCGTGCAGAAAGCCGTTGCCCAGGCGGTGTCCCTCGTGCATGCTGTCGTACGTGCCGGCCACCGAGTAGCTGGCCACCAGCGGATGATACACCGTCTCCTTGTAGTAGCCGTTGTAAGCGGCACCCGGTTGTTGGCCGTAGACTTGAATGGGAAAGCTGTCGATGTCGACGGTCACGCGCCGCGCCGCCGGTGGCCCGCAGATGCCGCTCGCACGACTCGGCGAGCACGTCGCACAGCGCCGCGCGGTTGCCGGGTGTGAGCGTCAAGATATCGATCAACCGCGATTGCGTCGGCTGGCTGGCGAGCCGTTCGTCGATGGCTTGGTCGCCGGGGCGATTCCAAGCGGCTTCACGGAGAGGCTGTGAAAAAATCGTAGGGTGCGTGAAACGCACCACAACATGTCGCGGATGGTGCGTTCCACTACATCTTGTGTCGCTAGCAACAAGAGATCTGATTTATTCACAGCCTCGGAGGAGGATGAAACCGGCGTCGGAGGTGATTCGGTCATCGCTGGCGAACACCTTGACGGCACGGTTGAACGAGGGTTCCAATAGCGGTTGAATGGCTTCACCCATTGCGTGATCTCCTGGTGTGACGTGGAATGCGGTTTACACCCCATGAAACACCGGGAATCACGCAATGATCTTGTCATTCGGAAATTGGTTGCGTGAATAAGACGGAATCAGGGGAAGGACTCGAACTCGTCCTCATGCTCCGCGTCCTGCTCCCTGCTTCCACAAAATTAATCCCGTGATGCGATTTGTTCGAAGACCAGGGGATAAGTCCAATTAGACAAATATTGGACTTATCTCCTCTCTCCCACCCTGCCGTCCGGAGGGAAAACAATTCGCGCGACGATTTGGCGAGTAAACTTTGCTACCGCAAAATTGTCAGAGCGCTTCGTGTCCGTTTGAAGTTTGTGCCCCCGCGCCGCCAGAAAGTCGAAGACCCACACTCAAGGCAGTCGATTCCTCGTTAGACGATCGGTGTCATTTCTTTTTTTTCTTTGAGTGCTTTGCGGGGGGCACCGGGTCGGAATCGAAATTTGGCTGGAAGTCGGGAATCATCGACTCAGCCTCGTGTGCCATCTTGGCGAAACTTTCATGCCGTTCTCGAATTCGTGCTTCTTCGGCCGCGCTACGTCTCGCCTCGCTGTTGCTACCTCCAAACAGGGCGAAGACGACGGCGCAGATCAACAGTCCACCACCGGAAATGAAACTCATTAGCAGCAGCGGCGATGCCTTTCGCTTGCCGCGCGGCGGGGTTTTGCCCGCTGGCGATGAGGTCGTGCGTTCGGAAGTTGTGGTGATGGCGGGCCGTTTCGTTGATGATTTGCGAACGGGCGGCGGCTTGGTAACGGAACTTGCGCCGGTATCAATCGCAAACGCCGGTGCCACGGGCGGTGGCGGTTCGGTGTCGCCTTCCGGAGGCCAAATCGCTTGCGCCAACTCAGCACCGAGCTGCTCATCGTAGGCCGACTTTTGTGCTTCATCGAGCAAGCACAGCCGCGCCGCCGCGATCTCGTTTAACAATCTCTGCGACTCTTTCGACTGTGGTCCCGAAGCGACATCTTGCAAAAAGGCAACGATCCGATCGACAGCGGCTTCGATCACGTCCGGGTCCGGCTCGTACAGATCGAGCGACAGGAGCCGATAATGATTTGGCGGCTGATGCTGCGGCGAGATGCCGAGCCACTTGTGATAAGGATCGAAGTCGGACATGAAGTTCATCCAATGATCGCGTTGTACGATGGACTTCCAAGGCCGTCGAATCAGGCAGATCGACGGCTTTGGAAAGCCATCGTACGACAGTAAATGATTGGCCGTTCCTCAGCCAGCCTAACCGATCCCCTTCAGGAAATCATCCAGCGCGTCGTCGCCTGTCCCTCGTTTTGGCGGTGGCACCGCGTCGGCTTCGGACTCGCTCTTCAAAGTTCCTGTCACGCCTGCGATCTCCGGTTCACTGTCGCTAACTTCAAGCTCCATCTCCTCGTCGTCGAGCAAGTGTTGGATATCGCCGACATCGAGTGGCTCCTCGGGTAGCCGCTCCTCTTCGATCACGAGTCCTGCCGAAAGCCGCTTGCTCCACACTTCAAACTGTTCGCGGGACATACCGACAGCACGCTCGATCATCGTTTGAGCATCACAAGAAGCCGACGGCAATTCGGCGCGGACCGCCAATCGCCCATCGGTTCCGTACTTGAAGATGACCGTCACTGGCGTGCCTTTGGGAAGATCTTTCGGCAGTCCTTGTACGACGCACTTGCCGATCGGTGTTGCTCCGTGCCCCGCGTCCGTGCCTCCTTCGACGACACGCACCGCAACACTCTTCTGGAATTGCTTCGCGGTCTTGAATATGCTTGATCGCTTGCACGGCAAGGGCGAATTCCTGGGGATCATGATGTGCCGGCGGGGGCGCCCGGTTGTCGGGTCGACCCCCATCACGCCCAGATCGTGCGAACTGACATTTTGAACGTCGAATGTTTGCTTGACACCCTTGCCACCCGCCATCAACGTGCCGGCATAGATGGCCGCTCCGTGCGCGACGGCTTCATCGGGCGAGAGCGAACGGTCGACCTGCAAGCCCGATTCCTGTTCGAGCATCGTTTGCACCATGGGCATCCGGGTCGAACCACCGACCAGCAACAATCTCGTCAGATCCGGCCATGTCAGCCGCGCATCTTTCAGTAAACGCTTGACGGTCATCCGCGTCCGATCGAGCAAGCCGGCGGTTCGCTGTTCGAACTCAGCACGCGTTAAGTTCAGCTGCACCCGCTTGTCATCGTGCGCGAACCGAATGGTTGCTTCGTCGCGGGCCGTCAGCGTGTGCTTGACGCGAATCGATTCGTCAATCAGTTTCTCCGAGGCGGCGGGGTCCGACCATAGGTCGGCACCATGTTCCTCTTGAAATCGCTGGTTGACGAATTCGGCGATGCACTGGTCCCAATCGATGCCGCCCAAATACACGTCGCCGGCCGTCGCGATCGCGTTGAACTTGCGTCCGACGATTTCCATCAGCGTCACATCGAACGTGCCGCCGCCGAGATCATAGACCAAAACCACTTCCCGCTCGTGGGCTTCGCCGCTGGCCGACAGAAAGCCTTGCTGAACGCCGTAGGCGATTGCCGCGGCGGTCGGCTCGTTGATAATGTCGAGGACTTCGAGGCCGGATAAACGGCCGGCGTCTTGGGTCGCCTTGCGGCGAGGCTCGTTAAAGTACGCCGGCACCGTGACAACCGCCTTCGTGAACGGGCCGATGCGCAGTTCGGCGTCGTGTTTGAGCTTCTTCAAAATCAGCGCTTGAATGACTTCCGGCGGCAGCTGATTGCCGAGAATCGGTTTGTGGTAAAACCCTTCTCCCATGTCACGTTTCGCAAAGCGGGCAACTCGTTGCGGCTCGAACTCCGCCGCCTTAATCGCCTCGCGGCCAACGACCGTGCCGCGTTTGTCGAAAAAGACAACACTGGGCGTGGTCAACTCGCCCTCGTCGTTGGCGAGCGTGATCGGTTTGCCATCGCGATCCAGATGAGCGACAACGGAGTAAGTTGTCCCCAAATCGATGCCGATCGCAGGTTCTGTCTGTTGGCCCATGAAGGAACTCTGTGTCTCTTCTTATTCCGGAACGGGTGTTTCCGGCATTATTTCATGATCGAGTCGTATTCGCCAGAGTCCGGGGGAGGGGCGATTGATGAGACGTCTGACGTCGTGTAGCGTTCGAGAATGAAAACGCTCATCAAGAACGCCACCGTCGTACTCCCCGAATCGACCTTGCACACGTCGGTGTTGATCGAAGGGACGAAGATCGTTGATATCGATCCGGCGATCCAAGTCGCGGCCGATCATGTCGTCGAAGGGGAAGGGCTGCACCTGCTGCCGGGTGTTGTCGACGATCAGGTTCACTTCCGTGATCCGGGGCTGACCCACAAGGAAGATCTGTACACGGCAAGCCGGGCGTGTGCGAAAGGGGGCGTGACGACATTCCTGGAAATGCCGAACACGAATCCAAACACGATCTCGCAAGAGGCGTTGGACAGCAAGTTGGCGTTGGCGGCCGGCAAGAGTCTGGTCAATTACGGCTTCTACATCGGAGCGACTCCCGACAACGTCGCGGCGCTCAAGCACGCTCGTCGAACTCCCGGCATTAAGATCTTCATTGGCTCCAGCACGGGCAATTTGCTTGTCGACAAGCAAGAAGCACTCGAACGCATCTTCGCCGAGACGACCCTGCCCGCTTGTGCGCACTGCGAAGACGAGACAACCATTCGGGCGAACGCCGAACGGTTTGCCGGCACGACGGACATTACCGACCATTCGCGAATCCGGGATCATGAGGCCGCCATCATCGCCACGCGCCGCGCCATCGACCTTGCCAAGCGGCATAATCATCGCTTCCACGTGCTGCACGTCTCGACGGGTGCCGAGACTCCGTTGCTAGCCGATCACAGCGGCTTGATCACGGCTGAAGCCTGTCCGCACCATCTGTTTTTCAACGTCGATGATTACGCCCGGCTTGGCTCGCGCGTGCAGATGAACCCGTCGATCAAAGCGAAGGAAGACAACTCGCAACTCTGGCAGGCCTTGCTCGACGGGCTGATCCAAGTCATCGCCACCGACCACGCGCCGCATACGCTGGAAGAGAAGCAGCAGCCGTATCCGAAATCGCCTGCGGGATTGCCGGCCGTCGAGAATTCACTGGCGTTGATGCTCGATCAAGTCCACCAAGGCCGTTGTACGATCGAACAGGTTGTGCAGTGGATGTGCGACGCGCCGGCCCGTGTCTGGGACATTGTCGACAAAGGACGCATCGCAGTCGGTTATGACGCCGACCTCGTGCTCGTCGACCTCAACAAGACACTTATGGTCCGTGATGAGGAGCAGGAGACGAAGTGCAAGTGGAGCCCCTGGCATGGCGAGTCGCTGACGGGGTGGCCGGTGCGGACATGGGTGCTGGGGCACGAGGTCTTCCGCGAGGGATTCTTCGATGAATCGCGTCGTGGCAGCGAAGCGGTTTACGACCATGCACGCGGCGGGTATTGGGCGACAGCGTAAGAGTAGCCATCACGCTCCGCCGTGATGAGCCAGAGAGGATGGGCGTCGATGTGGTCTTGACGTTTACGGAAGCGACAGCGCTCGGTGCGTAAGGCTCGTCACGGCGGAGCGTGACGGCTACTTTTCACACAATAATGCCAAGTTTCTTGGCTCGCTCGCGGAGCGCCCGCTGGAAATAGAAGAACGGGTAGTCTTTTGCTCTGGGGTTCTTGCGCGTCCACTGAAAAGTGGCCATCACGAGTTCGAGCGGAAGTTGATCGTCGCTGACCATCGCCACCACTTTTCTGATGTAGGCAAACTCTTCTGGCCGACGGCATTTCAAGCCGCTTTGGAGTTGTGTCTGGAGATCGGCAACATTTGTTTCAATGGTCGACGCGCCGGTGGACTGCGGGCTTGGGAAGCTGATGGCGAGGAGGCAACCACAAACGATGCAGCAAATTACTCGGTTCATTTTCGACTCGTGGCAAGAACTAGCAACAATTGCGTTACGTGGCCCTTCGCTCCGCGAACGGACTCCCTTCGCGGAGCGAAGGGCCACGTAGGCGGCTTTTAATCGATCTCGAATTGCACAACAAGATCGTTCGCGCTGGATCAACGCTGCTAGCGGCTGATTTCAGGTTGCTTGCTAGCTCCTGAAGGATTACCTTGGCTACTAGGTTTAATAGGAGCGAACACGTGCTGCACGTACTTGGAAAACCATCTCGCGTTTGCGAAGGAACGACTCGCCGGCAACTTCTTCAGGCCGGAGGCGCGGGGCTGCTTGGTCTGTCCGTGCCGAAGTTGCTGCGAGCGGAAGCCCAACGGCTGCAAGCGGGAACCCAGCTGCTGCAAGCGGAAACCCAGTCGCCGTTTCAGAACGCTCGGGCAAAGTCGGTCATATTCTTGTTTTGCTTCGGCGGGCCTAGTCAGCTCGAAACATTTGATATGAAGCCCGACGCTCCCGATACGATTCGCGGTCCCTTCAAGCCGGTTGCGAGTCGCACGCCGGGGCTGCTGATTAGCGAACATCTGTCCCGATGCGCGGCCGTGTCCGACAAGTTTGCTGTGATCAAGACGATGACGCATGATTTCAACGATCACAGTGGCGGCGGGCATTACGTTCAGACGGGGCATCGCTGGCACCTCCCGATCGGCGGCGGCTTCAACGTCACACCGAACGATTGGCCCGCGATGGGATCGGTGGTGAAACACTTCTCGCAGCAAGTTCCTGACGATCCAACGCGCGAGATGTCGCCGTACGTTGTTGTCCCAAATTTCCTGGGTCGCCTGCAAGAATATCGAGTCCAATTGCGGCGCCCCGGCGAGACGGCTGGGTGGCTGGGGCGAGCCTTTGATCCGCTGAATACTCGCATCGATAAGAAGGATGCAAAAGACAACCCGTACTGGCGCGATTGCAGCGACGACGAACTGAACTATCAGATCCAGGGGTTGGAAGCTCGTGCTGATGTGACACTCGACCGGCTCGATCGTCGCAAGTCGTTGCTGCAACAGTTAGACGATCAGCGTCGTTTGGCTGAACAGCATGGTTCGGTCCAGGCATTCGACAAGTTCAGGCAGCAGGCCTTGGAACTGGTCACGTCTGAGAAGACCCGCAACGCGTTCGACATCCGCAAGGAGTCCGACAAGCTGCGCGATCAATACGGCCGCAACCTGTTCGGGCAATCAACGCTGGTCGCGCGGCGATTGGTCGAGGCGGGGGCGCGGTTCGTGACCGTGCATTATGATTGCGTCGATGGTTACAGTTGGGATTCGCATCAGCATAGCGACGATGTCGCGAAACACTTGCTTCCCGGTTTGGACCAAGCGTTGTCGGCGTTGCTGATCGATTTAGATGACCGTGGCTTGCTGGACGAGACCCTGGTCGTGGCGATGGGAGAAATGGGACGCACTCCTCAGGCAAACGCGAAGTGGGGGCGAAATCACTGGAGCACGCTGTTCCCTGCTGTTCTTGCCGGTGCGGGGATTCGCGGCGGCATGATTTATGGCGAGACCGACAAGGATGCGGCTTACGCGGTCAGCAACCCTGTCTCGCCCGAGGATCTTGCCGCAACGATCTATCACGCTCTCGGTATCGATCCCGAGGCACGCATCTACGACGCGCAACGTCGCCCGGTTCCGATCGTCGATGGCGGGCGACCTGTTCTCGAACTGTTCGGGTAAGACGCGACCGCATGCGGATTCTGATTGTCACTCCCGCGCCACCGCGATCCCGCAAAGGCAATCGGATCACCGCGCTTCGTTGGGCGCGTTTGCTACGCGAGCTGGGGCATCGCGTTGCGTTGGCGGAGTCGTTTTTCGGTCAACCGTGTGATTTGTTGATCGCGATGCATGCGAAGCGGAGTGCCGCGTCGATCCGTGAGTTTCACGACTCGCGCTCCGGCACTCCGCTGATTGTCGCGTTAACGGGTACCGATCTGTATCGCGACATCAAGACGAATCGTGCCGCCCAGTATTCACTGGAATTGGCGGATCGGCTTCTCTTGCTACAGCCCGCGGGCGTCGGCTCGTTGCCAACGCCGCTACAAGCGAAGGCGCGAGTCATTCAACAGTCAGCGACCGGGCTATCGAACCCACCTCCGCGCTTGCGCAGCGTGTTCGAGGTCGCCGTCATCGGTCACTTGCGTCCGGTGAAAGATCCGTTCCGAGCGGCGATGGCGGCGCGAACACTTCCGGCGTCGTCGCGCATCCGAGTCGTCCACATCGGTGCCGCGCTCAGCGAGGCGATGGCCGGGCGGACCCGTACCGAAATGGTGCGCAATCCGCGTTACCAGTGGATCGGCGAGTTGTCTCCGGCGGCGACCAGGCAAAGACTCGCCCGCGCCCGCTTGCTCGTTCTTAGCTCGCGAATGGAAGGCGGGGCAAACGTAATCTCCGAAGCCATCGCCGTCGGAACGCCGATCATCGCCTCAAAGATCTCGGGCTCAATCGGGCTGCTTGGCGAGGACTATCCTGGCTACTTCGAAGTCGGCGACACTTCGGCTCTGCGTCAGTTGCTGCAACGAGCGGAAGAGGATTCGCGATTCTATGGCCTGCTGCAACGAAGTTGCCGCGCGCTGCTTCCGCTGGTAAAGCCGCGACGCGAGCGAGACGAATGGGAACGGCTGATCAGCGAGTTCGTTTGAGGCGAGCTCTCACTCACCGAAGAACGGAAACAACTTCTTCAGTTCTTCGCGGGTCGGTTGGCGTCCGTATTCACAGATTTCAAACGCTTCGGCGTACTTCACCGCCTTGCCGGCTGCTTCACCGTACCAAGCGATCAAGGCTTCGCGATGCTTGTCCGCGATTCGCCCTTGCCGTTTCTGCCAGCTATCGGTTGCCCACTCGCGGCGAGCGATCGGATTGTCGGCGTGACGCTGGCGCAATGTCTCTTCGGAGCCTAACGCGCCCCCTTCGTAGACTTGCGAGACCAAGGCATCGACGGCGTCCATCTTCTTCTCGAACACGTCGTCAATCGCCACGATCACATCCGGCTTGAACGGGTTCGGCTTCTGGAAGCCGTCCGGGAAGTACATGAAGACGGGGTTTCGTTTCAGCGGCGGCGTATCGGGACAGAAGAACGGCACCGCGACCATGTAAGCAGAATCTTGGACCAGCACCCCAGTGTAACGATGATCGGGGTGATAGTCGTTGGGGCGATGCGCGATCACGACGTCGGCGTCCCACTCGCGGATCAGCCGAGTGATCTTCTGGCGATTGTCGAGCGTCGGCAAGAGTTCGCCGTCGTGGATGTCGAGCACTTCCGCCGTCGTGCCGATCCGCCGAGCCGCTTCATGCACTTCCGCCGTGCGGCGCTGCGCGAGCGGCCCGCCCGCCATCCGCCAATGGCCGATGTCGCCGTTGGTGACGGAAACCAGCTTGACGTGATGCCCTAGCTGCGTCCATTTGACAGCGGTTCCCGCCATCTGGAACTCGCAGTCGTCGGGATGGGCTCCGAACGCAATGATCCGCAGCTTGCCGTCATCTTCGGCAGTTGAAACGGATGAGAACGAATTCGTAGCGATGATGAGCAGGAAGAGAATAGCGAGGCGTTTCATGGTGTGACTCCGAGGCGGGCAGAGGGCTTAGAGTTGGCGTCATCCAGCAACATGACAGGGCCTGAGTATACGCAGCCCCCAATTGCAACAGCAACAACTTTCCAGGCCAAGAAATGACAGAGCCCGGCGTTTATCACCGGGCTCGTCTGGCGAACAGGCTCATCGCTCCTACAGGATTTCCGCCGCCGTCGCTCGCTCGAAACTCGAGGGAGCATTGACGTACCTCGGCTTGCCGTGAATGCGTGCGTAGAGGGCGATGTGAGCGAAGTGCGAAATCGCTAGTACGACCAGCACCATGCCGATCTTGGTACTCAGCAACTCGATCGACTCAACGAGATCGACCGCATAGCCGCCCAGCTTCAGCGTCAACAAGATGCAGCCGATGTGCAGCAAGTAGAATCCGACCGACAACAGGTGGCTGAGCGATTCGGTCAGCTCGTCGTTTCCCTTGCAACCTTTCGCCAAAAACACTCGCCCGTGGATGCGCAGCGTTCGCCCGACCCACACGGTCAGCGCGATGCCGATGGTGACGTAGCAGAGATGTGTCGCGGGCATGATGGTGATGGCGTCGAACATGGACCGTCTCCTTGTGGTTGCGGTGGTGTATTCAGTTGATTTGCGAGCCGGCTGATGTGCCCGGTGTTGGTCTATCGCGAAAACATCTGTCCGCTTGCTGGGTTGGCCAACGGAACGAACGGGCTGTCGCCTTCCGTGCGGCGAGGCGGTTTCTTCTGGCCCATCCGAGTGAAGATGAAGATGTTGAAGAAGTGCATCCCGCCCAGGATCAGCAGGACGAGCCCGATCTTGGTCGACAGGAATTCGATGGACTCGACCAGGTTGGTCGGCTTTGTGCCGTATCGCAACGCGAGCGTCACGTAGCCGAAGTTCACCAGGTAAAAGCCCACCACGAGCAAGTCGTTGATCGAATCCGCAAGTTGCTCGTTGCCTTGGGCACAGTTGACCAGAAAGATCCGCCCTCGGTTGTGCAGCGTCCGCGCCACCCAGATCGTGATCGCCGCGCTGATGGCGAGATATATCAAGTAAGTCGTTGACATCGTCATCGCTGTTTCCTCCAAAGCTCGCTCGTTTGCCACCTGTCAAACCGCGAGCACGCGCTATGAGTTAACAGCACTATTTCTCACACGGGGTGGCCCCGTTTGCTCGCAACCCCGTTTGCTCGCAACCCCGTTTGCTCGCAACCTGAGCCACTCTGCGCGCTGACAAGTCCGCCTGCTCCTGGGGATCCTGCCCCCAACGAGCTTGTCTCGTTGGAGCAATCGATTGGCGAGTTAGATGTGGATGTACGCCGATCCGAGACCCCAACGGGCTCGCCCCGTTCGGTGAATGAGATTCGATGCGGACACGGCGCTGCGGCGACTTAGGACCGTTCGAGAAATACCTGTCCGAATTCAGGTGAGCGGCACGGCGCTAGCCGCCGGTGTTTCACGGCGCAGGAAGAACCGGCGGCTAGCGCCATTCCGCTCACTAATTCCTCGAACGGCGACTTATTCACCCACGAGACAAGCTCGTGGGGGCCTGAATCGTGGAGCGGCGATTTCTAACCCATTAATCTTTACCGGCCAGGGTGAGGCTCCTGCCGAACCGGCTCAGCGGGAGCTTCGCCCTCCCAAAACCTCCGGTTGGTAAGTTTTCATCTGCCACTCGCGTTAGTGCTTCGCAGGCACGCGGAGTTCTCCACGTGACCAGCGTGACCGCCGAGTCAAGAGACCGCTCCGCTACCAACGAAAGTCGCCGCCGAATGTCAGGCCCTGCGCCCAGAAATCGCTTTCACGCCAGGCAAACTCAGGACGCAGCGCGCCCGAGAACGGAATGGCTTCCACCGGGAAGAGGTTCGGGTTAACGTCGGTGCTGATCTGGTCGCCTGCTCGGACGACGTTGCTGAAGTAGACCAGCGTATAACCCGCCGTCAAAGTGAATCGCCGCGTCACTCGCCAGCCGAGTGTCACACCCAATTGTGGAATCAGCGCCAGTTCGTCGCGGGAATAGCGGCCGATGTTGGTCCGCTGAGCGAGAACTCCGCCAGGAAATGTCGTTGTCATGCCAAGCTGAGTGATCTCACTGGACCCAGTGATATTGGCAACTTGATGGTTGTTGCCGACGGCGATTTTGGAGAGTGCTTCGATAAACAGTGGGCCACGATCGGCTTCGTAAACCGCCCCGACCTCGACACCGTGGAATTTGTTATCCGTCGTGAATCCATCTTCGTTGATGAAGCTTCCCGGATTCGCCGTGTCGAGCGACACGAGGTCGTCGCGAATGCCGATATCGTCTTCCAACTTCATGTAACGATAGCCGAGAACCCAGTCCAACTTCCGTCCCGAGCGGGCTTCACAAGGACTGCCTGTACCGTGCGGATCGAAACGCATCCAGAGGCCGCCCGATTGCAGGTTGGTCAATGCGGTTGCTTGAATGCTGCCGCGGATAACGTTTGGAAACGCGACCAGGTCGGCTGATTCTTGACCGTTGACGATGTCGAAGAAGGGCCGCGCGATAATCGGATCGCCCGTCGAAGTTGCTTGGTATTGCGAGGACTGTTCGTCGAGCGCGAAGTATTCGGCTTCGATGCCGATTTTGCTGGCTTCATCCCACCAAAAACCTCCCCGCAACCGGAGGCCGGAATGGGGATCGTTGTTGATGCTGCCGAGGCCATACAAAACACTCGTACCCGCTTCGCCGAGTACACCGGCCATGGGCTGCGCAGTGGCAGTCGGGCTCGTCGTAACCAAAGCCGGCGTGCGGAGACTGTCTGTTAACCACAACAGGTACTCGGCTCGCACCCACGACCGGCCACCCAGACCATTGCTTCGCGTTGCCGGAGGCCGCAGCCAATCAAAGCCAGTGACCGGTGGCTCGACCACATAGTCGTCCGGCGTGGTGTCGATCTCGATCGACATCGGCGGCTGGCTGAGAACTTCCGAGGGAGCTGGCAGCCCGTCGGTCAGCGCGGCCACTCGGATGTCGTTCAGTTCGCCCGGCGGTTTGATCGGGCGGGCACCAGCAGCAGCTTCAAAGGCGGCGGGGCGGACATTTGTCGCGCGGGCGGTAACAGGTTTTTGATCGTCGAGCGCAGTCACGCGCTCGGCCGCAAAACGCGGTCGATTTTCGCCGCCGCCCTCTTCGGTCGCTCCATGAAGTGAAACATAACGGTCTACGAAGGCCGCGAGTTCAAGACCGGGCGCTGCGATAATTTGATACGTCGCTTTCTCGTAGACGTCCTTCAGGACGAACACCTCTTGGTCCGAATCGCTATCGGCTCGCCGGCGCAGATAGCCGACTCGGCGTGAGGTCGACATGTCGCGCCGCAACTGGGCCGCGCGTCCTTCCTCGGGTTCTTCCGCACCAGTCCGCGAAAGCAGCACGGTCGACGCGAGCAGACAAAGCCAACCGATTGTGGTCAGAGACGAGTGGCGCACCGCACGCGCTCCGGAACATGAAGAGATGATGAGACAACTTGAGACGAGGCGGGAATATTCCGGGAAACCAATTGCATCGTCAAGAGAGATCGCGTCGATAATAGGGCTTTTGTTTGATTGAAGTTGTGCAAGAAGTAGCATGGCCTCGTAGGCCGTGTCGGCATGGACAAGCCTGAAAACACACGGCCTGCGAGGCCATGTTACTCATTTGAACGCACCGAGTTTGAACAACACAAAAGCCCTGGCGATATAGCTCGCGTCGCGTGAGTGAACTGCCGAAAGCTAACACGCTAGCGACGATATCACGCTGCTAATTCGCCACGACCGTTCGCACGCGATGATTGTTCGTGTCGCCAATGTAGATCGTGCCGTCCGGGCCGACGCAGATGCCGTGCGGCCGATCCATCTGGGCTTGCGTCGCGTGTCCACCGTCGCCTGCTCCGCCACGATGCTCCGGACCGACGCCAGCGACGGTCGAGATCAGCTTCGTTCTCGTGTTGATCATGCGAATCACTTGGTTCTCGGTATCGACGACATAGACGTTTCCATCCGGCCCAACCGCGATCCCTTTAGGTCCGTTGTATGTCGCATCAGCCGCCGGCCCGCCGTCGCCGCTGAAGCCCTGTTTGCCTGTTCCAGAGATATGGCTCCAGGTGCCGGCTTCCAACGACAGCGTCCAGACCGAGTGTCCCTCGCGCAACGCGACCCACATCGTGTCCCGATCGATGAACAACGCGCGAGGTCCAACAACGGCGTTTCCTTTCGCGGCTTGTCCGTGCCGCGGTGACTTCTCGCCGCCGTTGCCTGCAATCGAATCGACAAGTCCCGTTGCCAGATCGATACGGCGGATTCGATGGTTGCCAATATCCGCGACGTACAGTCCGCCGCGATGATCGAGGGCGATGCTATGCGGGCTGCTGAACTGCGCCTCGCGTGCCGGCCCGCCGTCGCCGCCAAAACCAGCCTTACCAGTACCGGCGATGGTACTAATGATTCCCAACTTGGCATCAACGCGGCGAATGAGGTGGTTCTGCATCTCGACAACGAACATGTTCCCTTGCTTGTCGAAGCGTACTTCATACGGTTCGTTTAATTCGGCCTCGGTTGCCTTGCCGCCATCGCCCGCGTAGCCCTTGCGTCCACAACCGGCAACGGTGGTTAGTTTGCCGGACTTCAACTCGACTCGCATGACGCGATGGTTCTGTACTTCGGTGACGTACAACGCACCGTCGGGTCCCACTTCGACACCGAATGGCTGCCCCACGTTAACTTCCGTTGCTTTGCCAGCCGATCCATTGTTGTCGGGTCGTCCCGTGCCCGCGACCGTTTCGATGTTCGCGGCCGCAACCTGTTGGCAGAACAATGAACAAGCGAAGGCAAGTAGAATCGATCGCATGGTGTCTCTCGCGGAGGGATTGGACGCAGAATGAGTCGGTCAATTATGCGATGCCAGCGCGGCTGACGCAATTGAGTCTCGCGAAAGGCTTGATCTCCGACAATAGAAGGCTTGGATTGCCCGGTCCGTTACGTCAGAATGGAGTAATGTAAGATCGTCGTTCTCGCCCGCCCGCCAACTCCAATGCTCTTATGAACACGCGTTTGTTCTTTCTCGTTCTCTCGGGTCTCTTGTATCCATCCGTCGCATCGCACGCCGATGACGACTTCGAGTCGAAGGTGGCGTCCATTTTGGAACGTCGCTGTGTCAGCTGCCACAACGATGACGACCGCGAAGGCGAACTCTCGTTGCAGTCCGAGGAAGCATTGCGGCGCGGCGGCGAGAATGGAGTTGTCATCGATCGGGATGACCCGATGGCTAGTTTGCTATTGGATTATGTTTCGGGCGATGATCCCGAGATGCCGAAGGAAGGCGATCCGTTGTCCGCCGCTGAGGTCGCCGTGATTCGTGAGTGGATTCTCGCGGGGGCCAAGTGGTCCGGGGCGAAGC
Organism: Planctomycetota bacterium; assembly: GCA_027622275.1. Classification (GTDB taxonomy): domain Bacteria; phylum Planctomycetota; class Planctomycetia; order Pirellulales; family Pirellulaceae. The sequence continues at coordinate 22,371 of JAQBZB010000005.1, forward strand.
GACTCGAAGACAAGAGTGTTGCCGATCGGAACTGGTGGTCGCTCGAACCGTTGGTGCGCCCGGTTGTGCCCAGTGTCGACGACAAACTCGCCAGCGAAGCCGCGACGCCAATCGACATGTTCATCTTGGCCAAGCTGCAAGCGAATGGTCTGTCGCTGTCGGCCCAAGCCGATCGCCGGACGTTGGCTCGCCGGCTGTACTTCGACCTGCTGGGTCTGCCGCCCACGCCGGAAGAGATCACCGAGTTTGTCGAAGACGATTCGCCGCAAGCCTACGAACGGCTTGTCGATTGCTTGTTGGCTTCGCCGGCGTACGGCGAGCGTTGGGCGCGGCATTGGCTGGATGTCGTGAAGTACGCGGACACGTGCGGTTATGACAAGGACAAGCTGCGTCCGAACGCCTGGCCCTACCGCGATTACGTGATCCGGTCGTTCAACGAAGACAAACCCTACGATCGCTTTGTGCAAGAACAGATCGCCGGCGACGTGTTGTTTCCCGGCGAGCCCGATGGGATCTTGGGACTTGGTTTCATCGCGGCGGGGCCGTGGGATTTCATCGGGCACGTCGAGGTTCCCGAAGCGAAGATCGACGGCAAGGAGGCGCGCAACATCGATCGCGACGAAATGGTCAGCAACACCTTGAACACGTTCAACAGCGTCACGATTCAGTGTTGCCGCTGCCACGACCACAAGTTCGATCCGTTCACGCAGAAGCATTACTACAGCTTGCAGGCCGTGTTTGCCGCGGTCGATCGAGCCGAGCGGCCGTACGACCTTGACCCCGCCGTCGAACAACAACGCCGCGAGTTGGACGACTCGCTGAAGTCAGCCAACGCGGCGCTCGCAACGCTTGATGCCGCCGTCAAGCAGCAAGGCGGCGAAGAGCTCGCAGCCGTCGAGAAACGGATTGCGGAGTTGAATCCTAAAGCGGATGTGAAGGACAAGAACCCGGCGTTTGGTTATCACAGCAACATCGCGAGCGATTCGAATCGCGAGAAGTGGGTGCAAGTCGACCTCGGTCGAGAAGTGGCGATTCGCAAAGTCGTCTTGCATCCGTGCCATGACGAGTTCGCCGGGATCGGCGCGGGGTTTGGCTTTCCCGTGCGTTTTAATGTCGTCTCGAGTGTAGTTGCGTCACTCATGGAACCGGCGACGTTGGATGACCAAACCAAGTCCGACGTCCCCAACCCGGGGCTTGTGCCGCGCGAGATCGAAGTCGACGGTGTCAAGGCTCGCTACGTTCGAATCACGGCGACCAAGCTCGCGGAACGAAAGAACGATTTCATTCTGGCCCTGGCGGAACTCGAAGTCTTTGACGAAGAGGGAACCAATGTTGCGTTGAAGGCGGAAGTGACTTCGCTCGATTCGATCGAAGCGCCCGTGCGGTGGGCCGAGTCGAATCTGACCGACGGCATCTGGGCTCAGGCGGGCGACCCGATCGCGATCCGCGAGTTGGCGGCAGCCAACAAGCAGCAGACCGAGATCCTCGCCCGTATCAACACACCGGAGCGAATCGCCGAGCGAGAACAACTCAACGGGCGGATCACGGAAGCGGCACAAAAGCTGGCTGCCTTGCCGCAGGGCCGCATGGTGTATGCCGCCGCGACTCACTTTACGCCGCAAGGCAATTTCCAGCCGACGATGGGAACGCCTCGCCCGGTTCGGCTGCTGCATCGCGGCGATGTTACTTCGCCGCGCGATGAAGTGCATCCCGGCACGCTGCCGCTTCTTGACTCGGTCGGCCCCGAGTTCGCTCTGCCCACCGATCATAGCGAAGGTGAGCGGCGCGCCGCACTGGCGCGTTGGATTACGCACCACGATCATCCGCTGACCTGGCGGTCGATCGCCAACCGCATCTGGCTGTATCACTTCGGCACCGGCATCGTCGACACACCCAATGACTTTGGCCGCATGGGGCAGCTCCCGTCGCATCCCGAGCTGCTCAACTGGCTCGCTTGTGAGTTGCGCGACAACGGCCAATCAATCAAGGCTTTGCATCGGCTGATCGTGACCAGCCGCGTCTATCAGCAAACCAGCAGCGCGACGCCCGCCGACGCGGCGGCAGCTAGCGCGGCTGACTCCGGCAATCGTTTGCTGTGGCGAATGAATCGCAGGCGGCTGGAAGCAGAAGAGATCCGCGACGCGATCTTGTCCGTCAGCGGCCGCATGGACACGGCGATGGGCGGTCCCGGCTACTACCTGTTCGTGTTGGAGAAGACCGACCACTCGCCGCACTACGAGTACCATCTGTTCAATCCTGAAGACCGCGCGTCGCACCGCCGTTCGATCTATCGGTTCATCGTGCGTTCGCAACCCGATCCGTTCATGACGACGCTCGACTGCGCCGACTCGTCGCAAAGCACGCCGCTGCGCAACGAAACGCTCACGTCGCTGCAAGCCTTATCGCTGTTGAACAACAAGTTTAATCTGGCGATGTCGCGACATTTTGCAAGGCGATTGAAAACAGAAGCCGGATCGCTATCAAACGGCGTCGAACACGCAATGCAGCTTGCGATTGGGCGCAAACCGACTGCGGCAGAACAAAAGCAACTAGAAAATTACGCCGCGAAGCATGGCGTCGAAAATCTGTGCCGCGTATTATTTAACTTGAGTGAGTTTGTTTATTTGGACTGAGGAAGTTGTACGATGTCCAGCGTTTCTATTTTCCCGATCGTCGTTGATGACGGCGGTACGATTTATCGAGCTGTGTGCGGCGAACATCGTTCCTCCGGCAAAACCGCTGGCGAAGCATTGGACGCGATTCGGAAACAGCTCACCGGCGACGAGCGAAATACGATGGTCGTCTTGCAGGAACGAGAACCTGACCAATTCTTTCCCGTTGAAAGTCAGGTGAGGCTGCGACAGCTCATGTCGGGATGGCGACAGGCGCGTGACACGGGAGTGTCGTTCGATGCAGGTCTGCAATCGGAATTAGATGCGTTGATTGACGCGGAACTAGTGGCCGCCACGGAGCGATCGCGACAAGCTCTGCGAGATGCGACCGCATGAATCCCGCGTATCCGTTTGTTGCTGAACGGGCCAGACATCGATGTGAGTATTGCCTCGCCCCCGAGACGATGTTCAATTGCGAATTTGAAGTGGAACACATTCTTCCCAGGTCGCAAGACGGTTCGTCACAGACCGACAATTTGGCATTGTCCTGTCGGGCATGTAACAAAAACAAGAGCGACCGTGTCGAAGAAATTGACGATATGTCGCAAGAGCGGACACGGCTCTTTCATCCTCGCCGCGACAAATGGACTTTGCATTTCGCGATTAGTGCCGACGGGAGTATCCTTGGCCTCACGGCGATCGGACGCGTAACCGTGTTCCGTCTGAAATTTAACTCTCGATTTCAACTAGCCGCAAGACAATGCTGGATAAAACTAGGGCTGTTTCCATGAACGGTAACGAGGACCTCAACCTAGCACGCCGCCGGTTTCTGCTCCGTTCACGTGACAGTTTTGCTGGCCTGGCACTATCGTGCTTGCTGTCAGGTGACGATCCAGTTATCGCAACCGAGTCGGGCGTCGTGCAAGTCCTCCATCATCCCCCCAAGGCGACGCGCGTCGTGCAGTTATTCATGGGCGGAGCCGCCAGTCCAATCGATCTGTTCGATCATAAGCCGGCGCTCGAAAAGCATCATGGCGAGGCGTCCGACTTTGGCGAGCATGTCGAGGCGTTTCAAAACGGGCTGGGGCCGTGGATGAAGTCGCCGTTCAAGTTCAGCGCGTACGGCCAGTCGGGCAAGATGATCAGCGAGGCGGTAGCGCCGCTGGGCGATTGTGTCGATGACATGGCTTTCGTGCATAACATGATTGGCAAGACGGGCGTCCACAGCCAGGCAACTTATCTGCAAGCGACAGGCTTCCAAGATCCGGGCTTTCCGGGCATGGGAGCGTGGATCAGCTACGGCCTGGGAAGTCTGTCGGACAACTTGCCGACGTTTGTGGTCTTGCCGGATCATCGCGGCTTCGCGTCGAACGGGCCGAAGAACTGGAGTTCCGCCTTCCTGCCGACGCACACACAAGGCACTGCCATCTTTCCGCAACGCGAGAATCCGATCGAAGATCTGCTGCCGCACGCCGAGTTCGTGACGAAGGCCAGCGATCAGGAAGGACTCGCGCTGCTGAATCGATTGAATCGTGACTTCCAACAGCAACGGCCGGACGATTCGCGGCTCGAAGCCCGCATCCGGTCGTATGAGTTGGCCGCCAAGATGCAGTTGAGCGCGCCCGAAGCACTCGACTTGTCCGGCGAGCCCGATCACATCATGAAGCTGTACGGCTTGGAGGCTCCTGGAAAAACTTATCCCGCCGAGATCAATGTTCCCGAAGAGATCGAATACTTCGGACGCAAGTGCCTGATCGCGCGGCGATTGCTCGAGCGCGGCGTGCGGTTCGTGCAGATCTGGTCCGGCAACGACAACAGCTTCCCGCGGCGCAACTGGGACAGCCACGAAGACATCGAGCGCGACCACAAACCGCTGGCTTACGGCATGGCGGTCGGGGCCGCGGCGCTCGTCAAGGACTTGAAGCAGCGCGGCCTGCTGAACGAGACGATCATTCTGTGGACGACCGAGTTCGGCCGCATGCCGAGCACGCAAGGCAGCAAGGGCCGCGACCACAATCCGTATGTCTTTACGAACTGGCTGTGCGGCGGCGGCATTCGGGGCGGCGTCAGCTACGGCCCGAGCGACCAATGGGGTTACAAGCCGCTGGACCGCTTGAATCCGACGCAGGTCTACGACATCCACGCCACGATTCTGCACCAGCTGGGCATCGATCATAAACGCTTGACCGTCCGCCACAACGGCATCGATCGCCGCTTGACCGACGTTCACGGGCATGTCATCGACGACCTCGTGGCGTAAGCGGTGGCGATCCGGTAAAACGGTGTTGCCAGTGTTGTCATTGTCGTTTATCCCGCTTCTCGCAGCGTGAGCCTAATCATGAGCATGCCGCATAACTTCGCGGACGATCCGAATTCGTTTCCCGGCCCACCGGCGAAGTCAAGCAACACGACCGTCATCCTTATCGCGATCGCGATCATCGGCGGCACGCTGATGCTGATCTGCGGCGGAGTGATCTTCGGCGTGGTGATGACGGTGCGGCAAGCACAGCAAGACTTCGAGATCGTAATGAACGACCAGCAGTGGCAAACGGCTGATGATGTGCCGTTCCAGGACTACTCGAGGTTCGTCACCGAAGGGCGCTACTCCGAGGCCCTTGAGAGTGTTAACGTGGCGTTGGAGTCCAATCCGGACAGTGCTTTCCTGCGCAACAACAAAGCTTGGCTCCTCGCCACTTGTCCGGACGACGCCGTCCGCGACGGCAAACTCGCGATCGAACATGCGACCAAGGCTTGTGAGTTGTCGAACTGGATCAACGCCATGTTTCTCGACACGCTGGCCGCGGCCTATGCGGAAACGGGCGACTTCGAATCGGCGGTCAAATGGCAAAAGGAAGCGATTCGTCTCGACAACGGCGCGTTTGCACAAGACTTTCAAAAGCGGCTCCGATTGTTCAAGGCCGGCAAGCCGTATCGCGAAGGCGTGCCTCCGTACCAAGATATGGGAGACGAGCCGTTGAGCGACGAGTCGCCGGTCGAAGCGGAATTCACTGACCCCGCTCAACCGGAAGCCACTGAACCAACAACCACGGACGAAGCAACTCCTCAACAGGACACTGAGCAACCATGAAAGCTGCCTACATCGAACAGACTGGCCCGGCCGACAACATCATCTACGGCGACCTGCCGAAACCAGTGGCCGCCGCGTCGCAGGTGCTTGTGAAGACCGGAGCCGTGGCCGTCAACCCGGTGGACACCTACATTCGTAACGGCGCGAATTATTGGGAGTTGCCGAAACCCTTCATTATCGGCTGCGATCTCGCGGGAACCGTCGAAGCGATCGGGCCGGGCGTCACGCGATTCAAGGTTGGCGATCGCGTCTGGTGTACGAATCAGGGCCTGTTGGGGCGTCAAGGCACATTCGCGGAATACTGTGCCGTCGACGAGTGTTGGCTGTATCCGACGCCGGACGATGTGTCTGACGAGACAGCGGCCGCGTGTGCATTAGTCGGAGTCACCGCGCACCTCGGATTGTTTCGCGACGCCAACCTGCGAGCCGGCGAAGCGATCTTCGTTCACGGCGGCACCGGCGGCGTTGGATCGATGGTGGTGCAGATGGCCAAGGCGGCCGGCGCTCGCGTGATCACCACCGGCGGCAGCGACGAGAAGTGTGCCAAGGCGACAGCGATGGGAGCCGACGTCGCGGTGAACTACAAGACACAAGACGTGGCCGCCGCCATTAAAGAGTTCGCTCCCAACGGCGTGAACGTCGTGTGGGAAACGCTGCGCGAGCCGGACTTCGATGCGTTGACTTCGTACCTGGCCGAGCGTGGTCGTATGGTGTTGATGGCCGGTCGCGACGCACGGCCGCCGTTCCCGGTCGGCCCCTTCTACGTGAAGGGCTGCTCGCTGCACGGCGTCGTCATGTTCAAAGCAACGGCGGACGAAATGCGCGCCTGCTCGGCTGACATGAATCGTTGGATGTCGGCCGGGAAGCTCAAGGCCCAAATCGGCAAAACCCTGCCCCTCGCCGAAGCCGCCGCCGCGCATCGGCTGCAAGAAGAAAACACGCTTCAAAAGAGCGGCACGCTGGCGGGCAAGATCGTCATGAAGCCGTGACCCATGCGTATCGCCATCGGCCAACTCTGGCAGGAAACAAACACCCTGAATCCGCTCGCAACCACGCGGGCGGACTTCGAGCAGTTCGGAATCTGCCGCGGCGATGATCTCGTCACGCAAATGGCGGACGTGAATGAACTCGGCGGATTTATTCAAGCGATGCGCGCCTGGCCCGGGCCGCCCGAGATCGCCGGACTCGTCCGCTTGCCGGCTTGGCCGAGCGGAACGGCAACCGCTGAGTGTTTCAAATGGCTGCGACGAGAGTTCTTCGGCGCGGTTGAAGCGGCAGGAAACGTCGACGCCTTCCTGCTGGCCCTGCATGGTGCGATGGTCGCGCAAGGGCAGCCCGATGTCGAGGGCGCGATCTTGCAAGAGTTGCGGGAACGAAGTGGTCCTGATGTGCCGATCGTCGCCACGCTCGATTTGCATACGAACATCACTCGTGAGATGGTGCGTGCCGCGGATGTTTTAGTGACATATCACTCGATGCCGCACGTTGACATCTTCGAGACCGGCCAGCGTGGGGCCGAAGCCTTGCGACGTATGCTCTTCGAAGGCGCCAAGCCGACCACGGCGTTCTGCAAGATCCCCGCCGTTGTCCCGCCGGAGAACTCGAATACGGAAGCCGATGCCGGGATCGCCGTCGAGCTGAAACGCCGCGTCGTTGAACTTGAAAAGATGTCGAACATTTTGTCGGCCGGCATCGCGCCCGTGCAGCCGTGGATGGATATCCCGCAGTTTGGCTCCAGCGTCGTCGTCACAACGGACAACGATCCGGCAGCGGCTCGCGCGGCTTGTGTCTCGGTGGCCGAAGAGTTCTGGCGACGCCGACGCGAGTACATGCCGACGCTTGTTTCGGTCGAAGACGCAGTTCGGCTGGCCCACGAGGAAAGCGGATTGACTGTCTTGAGCGATGCCGCCGATGCGACGACCTCCGGCGCGCCAGGCGACAGCGTTTGGATTCTGGCAGAACTATTGAAGTACCGTTGGCCGCGCGAGGCGCTGGTTACAGTTGTCGCGCCCGAGGTCGTCGAGCAATGTGCGGGCGTCGTTCCAGGTACGCAACTGACCGTAAGTCTAGGCGGCCTGCGGGACAATCGGTTCGGAAAGTCGATCGAGTTGGACGTGACTGTCGAGCGTACGTTCGATGCCCGCTTCACGATGACCGGGCATATTGGGAAGAACATGCCGATCGACATGGGACGCTCCGTGGTCCTGCGTCACGCGAGCAACACACTTGTGATCGTCACGACTCGCACGGGACCGCACTTCGCGCCGGAACTGTTCCGCGCGGCGGGATTCGAACCTTTTGAAGCGTCCGTTGTCATCGCCAAAAGCCCTTGCGGCTTCCGAGCAGTTTATGCTGGCCACGCCGCGGGGATCTACTCGGTGAAAGCTCCTGGCTGCGCGCCCTCCGACTTCTGGAATCACGACTTCAAGAATATCCCGCGCCCACTGTGGCCGTGGGACGACATCGAACAATGGACACCCGCGGAGGGCTTGCTTCAAAAGTGACACTTCCTGTTTCCTACGACGACGTTCTCGCCGCGCTGCCGCGCGTCCACGCGCTGCTCAAGCCAACGCCGCTGTTCGAATGGCCGGGGCTGACGAAACTGCTGGGCTTTCCGTTTTGGCTGAAGCACGAAAACCACCAGCCAGTCGGCGCGTTCAAGGTGCGCGGCGGAATCAATTTTGCAAGTACGCTGAGCGACCACCAGCGGCGGGCCGGCATCATCGGCGTCTCGACGGGGAACCAAGGCCAATCGCTGGCTTACGCCGGTCGGCATTTTAATGTGCCATGCACGATTGTCGTTCCAGAAAACACGAATCCCAGCAAGTGTCTGGCAATTCGCAATCTCGGCGCGCAGCTGATCGAACATGGCCGCGACTTCGACGAGGCGAAGGACCATGTCGAAGAGTTGGTGAAGACTCGTGGCGCTCGTTACGTGCATTCGGCCAACGAGCCGCTGTTGATCGCCGGAGTCGGCACGATGGCGTGGGAGATTTTCGAGCAGCTTCCCGATCCTGACGTGATTCTCGTGCCGATCGGACTGGGCAGCGGCGTCTGTGGGACTTGCATCGTGGCGAAGCATCGCTATCCGCGAGCTGAGGTCATCGGTGTGCAATCCGAGATCGCGCCGGCCGTCGCCGAGTCGTGGCGGACGAACACAACCGTCACGACAGATACGGCCAGCACCTGGGCTGAAGGCTTCGCCACGCGGGCACCCGCCGAGATGACGCTCGAGATCATGCGGGCCTTGATGGACGACGTCATTCTGGTCGGCGAAGACGAATTGCGGCTTGCGGCCTACTGGATCCTCAAGCACACGCACAATCTGGCGGAAGGCGCCGGAGCCGGTGCGCTCGCGGCAGCGTTCAAATCACGAGGGCGGTTTGCGGGCCAGCGGGTTGTCGGTATCTTTTCGGGCGGCAATCTTGATCTAGCGGAGTTGCCACGAATCCTTGAAGCCGGCCAAGTGTACGCGGCGTCGCATCCTTAAGCATGTCGACAACTGTCACTGGATGTCCTATCTTGAACGCCGAGCCATTTGTTCGACATTTCGCGCCGTCACGAAAGCGACGAACCGGGCACGGGGTCGCTGGGGAGTTTTGCAATGAACGCTTCAGAAACTGCGTCTCCCTACTTGCTGCGGATCGAAGGCGTCAACCTATCCTACTTCATCTTCGACACCGATGATCTTAGTACGATTCGGGGCGGCAGCTTGTTGTTGCTATTTGCGCCAGCGCTCGTACAAGACGATGCGATCTGGAAGCAACTGGCGAATGACGCCCCGGCGGCCGAGATCGTGACATCCGGCGCGTCGCAAACGATCTTGCGTTTCTCGGCGAAGTCGCAAGCAGCCGCCGATGCCGTTGCGAGGGAAGTTCGAACGTGGCTGCAATGTCACGAGGAACTCGGCGAGGCAACGTTTGTCGTGGAAGTCCGTCAGGACCATGATGACTTCGCGGTCGACAAAGAGTATCTGTTGGCAGCGAGCCGCTGGCAACAGATGCAACGCCCGCGTCTTGTCGTGCCACCGTGGAACGAACAGGCAGGTAAGGAGCAGCATCCTTGTGACATCGATTTCGTGCGTCCTGCGACCCACACGATAGACGCCAGAAACCTCAACAAACGCGAGGTCAGCCGTTCCGTCTCCACGCGCCGGGAATACGGCTTCGTTCACAAACAAGAACTTTATTACAAGCTGACCGGCTGGAAACCTCGTGACCGCGAAGGCACGGAGTCGCAGTTGGCATGGGATTTCCACGAGATCGCCGCCCGTGGAGAACATCGGTACGGGCGGGCGGACGACAACGATGGTGATCCGCTTGCACATTTGCACGACAAGATGGCCGTACTCTACATCGATGGCAACCGATTTGGTGACATCCAACGGAGCAGTTGTCACGACTCAGCACGTCAGCGAGCTTGGGACGAGCATGTGCAAGGCCTGCGCAAAAAGGTGCTGAAGAGCTTGCTGGAAAAAACGGACGATGATGACGAATGGATCTGCAAATTGGGGACGCCCAAACAAGGGAAGCCTCAGCAGATCGCGATTCGTCTCGAAACATTACTGTGGGGCGGCGACGAACTGACCTGGGTTGTGCCCGCCTGGAAGGGCTGGGAAGTCGTGCAAACATTCTTCCAAGTTGCCGCCGCTTGGCCCCAATGGCAACAGAATGACAAGGACTCGCTGCAACTGACCCATGCCGCGGGATTGGTCTTCTGTCATGCCAGTTCTCCGATTCACGGTGTGACGGCGCTGGCCCGCGAACTCGCCGGACAAGTCAAGCAATGGAACAAAGATCAGTCCCAAGGCGAGTTGTCTCGCTATCAAGACGGGATTGCTTATCAGGTGCTGGAGTCATTCGATCAACTTGGCGACGAAGTTGCCAAGGCGCGGAAGCGAGACTTGCCAGCCGGTTGCTCGCCCGCTGATCTGGTGATTCCAGCAACCGAATTGACCGCACTAACCAGCGACTTGCTCAAGCCAATTCAAACCGGATTTCCACGAGGTGCGGTTTACCGGCTGTTGAAGTCGTTGCAACGTGGCAAGACCGATGAATATTGGCGATGGTTGGAGCGGGCAATGCGTGATCATCCGGTTCTGCCCGAATCGTTTGGCACCAGCCAAGACAACGACGATCTGCCACCTAGTCCTGCGCAACAAATTCGCTGGCTGCACCTCTGTGAGCTATGGGACTACATCGGCCACCTCGACCCTTCGACCTTGGCGGCGGAGTAGCTTTCGATGCTTCAACTAACTTTCACCTTACAGCTCACAATCAAAGGGCCGTTTACGACCAAGTCCTCCGGAGTCGGAGGCTATGGCGTCGACGCCGTCTTGCTGCGCGACCGCCATGGAAAGCCGTTGCTGCCAGGCACGCAAGTCCGTGGACGCGTGCGCGAGTCCTTGGAGGAACTCGCGTCTGCGATCGGCGAAAGCGAAGGCGAAACGCTCGCGACATTTGTCCGAAACGCTTTCGGTCCACCGGTCAAACTCGATGCATTCGAACCCGCGCACGGACATCGTGCAGGTGCGATCCACTTTAGCGACTTTACAGGCAGCGACTCGCCACCGGCTGGCGACGACGCCGAGCAGTTGCTAACTCGTATCCAGGTTGATTCAGCGAAAGGCAGTGCTCACTCACACGCCTTGCTCGTACTCGAGACGGCAGCCGAACCAGCGCGTCTCATCCGATTCGAAGGCAAAGTGGAGCTATTCGAACGAGACGTTGACAGCGCGGTCACGGCGGCGGACTACTTATTCAAAGCCCTCGACTGGGTTCCCTCGCTGGGCTCGTTTCGCACGGTTGGGTTTGGGAGATTCGTCGGCGTGTGTGTCACTGGCGTGAAGGCGAAGTTGAATGAAGCGGGGGGTGACCAGACCGAGAATCTAGTGCCGGCCCTGGACGATCGGCTCGCGGAGTTATGTGAAGAAATGCCACCGGCGGACCTCGTCTGTATCGAACCTGCGGCAGCTTGTGCCGAGACAACGTCTTGCTGCCATCTCGAACTGCAACTCCACGAACCGTTCGTTGTGGGACAGCGACGCACGAACCGTAATATCACGCGGTCGGTCGATTATCTGAGCGGCGCGGTGATCAAGGGTGCGCTCGCCGCTCAACTTCAACGCTGGTTGTCGGATCGCCGCGAAGTTGGTCCCCGCACGGACGTTGGCACTCTCGGCCCAGGCACGCGCTGGGAGTCGTTGTGTCTTCATTTGTCGCAGATACGTTTCTGTACGGCGTTCCCGATCCGCAAAGATCAACCCGGTCGGCCCGTCGTCCAACCGTTGTCGCTGGTCAAATTTGACGATCAACTGCGTGATGCGGCACTCGCGCGCGGGCCTTGTGTGCTGAAAGCCGGCACCGACACGTCAGCGCCGGTCGCACCGGCGTTCTCCGTCGATTGGAAAGACCCGGCAACATCCCCTTGGGACAGCGGTCTCGCGCGCCCGGTCAAGGAGCTTCGTTTTCATACGGCGATGGATGATCAGACTCGAACGGCGCGACACGAGCATCTCTTTGCACACGAGCTGGTGCATCCCGTTGATAAAGAGGAACGGCCGCTCGTCTGGCGCGGCACAGTCGACCTGTCTCGCGTGCCAGAGGTCGTCCGCAACGATGTCCGCCGTCAGCTGGGCGAAGTATTCGGATTCGTCGAGCTTCACTTTGGCAAGACCAAGGCCCGCGCCCAGGCATCGCTCGACACGAGTGCTTCGTTGTCGGCCAGCCAGGTTTCGTCCACGACTCCGATCGAGGGCAATCAATGGGTGATCGTACTGCAATCGCCGGCATTTCTCGCAGATCCCCGCACCGTTCAACAATCTTGGGACGCGGGAGAACCGGACGGTTTGAAACGGGAATACGAGCGGGTCTTTGAGGAGTTTTCAGGAGGCTCGTTGCGATTGCTCCGCTACTTCGCCGATCAATCGCTACACGGGGGATTCCTGGCACAACGCACGGCCCGTGATTTGAACCAACCCTACAATCCCCTGTTCGTAACCGAACCGGGCAGCGCGTTCGTCCTTGAAGCAACCGGCGATCCTTCGTCGGCAGCCGGCCAGATCGAAACTTGGTTCGCAGGCGGCTTGCCGCTCCCCGATTGGGCCAAGACTCTGTATGGCGAGACGTATCGCACCAACCCGTTCTTGCCGGAGGATGGATTCGGCGAGATCGCCGTCAACCTATCGCTGCATGAATCGCTTCGCATCAACGACGACGAGGCCGAGTATGTCAACTAAACACTCCAAGTTCGTCAATCGAATCCGTATCGTTGGAAGTCTGACGTTGGACAGCGAATTGCATATCGGTGACGGTGGCGTCACTCCGGACACGGCGTTCACGAACAACGAAAACCAAACACGACGCCCGCCCGACATTGCCACGATCGCCCGCGACATGGCAGGCAATCCCGTCGTTCCAGGCGCAGCGATCAAAGGCGTGCTTCGTTCGTATCTGGAAAAGAGCAAATCGCTCAAGCCGGTGATCGACGCTGTTTTTGGGCGAACGCCGGGAACAAAGTCGTCAGACGTTCAGGAGCTTCCCGGGGAAGAACGAGGGACTGGCGGCAAAGTCGAGTTTTCGTACGCCCCGTTGCTGCCGCTGGCCAACGACGACGCTGCCGAAACCGTAAGCGACACAACGAACGAATTGCCCGTTCAATCCTCGGTTGGCATCAATCGTCAGACCGGAGCCGCCCACGATCGGGCGCTCCGCTCGTCCCAGTACGTGCCGCGTGGCCGCGCGTTCGAAGTCGAGCTAGTGGGATACAACCTTGATGAATCGGAAATCGGGCTATTGCTTCACGGGCTCGATGGATTCGATGATCGCGAGCGGCTACGGCTGGGCGCGGGCCACGCGAATCAAGCCGGTTTGGCGACGTGGGAATTGGTCGAGTTGCATCACATACAACCGCAGGATGTGAAGCACTGGTTCGCAACGCCCCACGCCGACCGCCCGGATTGGCGAGACCTTGGCAAGTTGAACTCGAGTGCTCGCAAGAAGCTCGAAGAACGTGCCGCCAAGGCGATCGCGGGCAAGTTCGCCAAACCGTCACGGCTGACTGGCGAGATCACCTTGCATTTTGATGGGCCGTTCTTGACCAACGACGCGCGCTCGACGGACGACGACGTCGATCATCGCCCCAGTTTGACATCCGACGGCAGATTGCTGCTCGCCGCCCGAGGGTTTCGCGGCGCGTTCCGCAGTCACGCAGAGCGGATCGTGCGGACGCTGAACGGTCAGGCGGCGGGCGACCCATTCGCGAAGCCGCCGGGATCAGCGGCGGCAACGCCGTCGAAGGCGACTCCGAATCTGATCGACGAACTCTTTGGAAACACGGATCACCGCGCGGTGTTGGAAGTATCCGATTTCGTCGCGGACGCCCCGCTGACTGCGACCGAGGTCCAGGAGTTCGTGGCGATCGACCGCTTCACCGGTGGAGCGGCAGACGCGAAGAAGTTCAACGCTCACTTTGTCTACCGACCGACGCTGAAGGGACGATTATCCATTCTGCTGGAGGATCTGCGGCCGTGGAGCCTGGGGCTGTTGGCGTTGACGGTCCGCGATTTGATCGAAGGCGATATCACGTTCGGCTGGGGCGCTTCCAAAGGTTATGGAGCCTGTCGTGCGGAGATCAGCAAAATCTCCTGCCCGATAGCGTTCGATGTGACCCAAGCCTTTGGCGAAGAGTTCTCGATCGATGCGAAGAGCTGGAAGTCGTCTCATAAATTGCTACACCAAGCCGCACCGCTGGACCCGAACTTGCTTGAACCAACGAAGTCCATCTTTCCCACATTGCTCGCCAGTGCTGTACAACAACTTCACGCCAAGCTTGGCATCACCGCCAAATGACCGCGGACGAATCACAAAGGATCAAGTCATGCCGAAATTTCATAACCCCTACCATTTCGTACCGATGCCCGCGGGACAGGGCGACCAGCCGCCAGCGGTTGCGAGACGAGAGTTCGAAGGTCAAACGGCAGCCCACTTGACGCACGATCGTTACGTCTCGCAATTGTTCAGCGGGCGTCTGGTGTGCCAGTTGCAGACTAAAGATCCTGTGATCATCGGTGCGGCGCAAGAGGCTGGCGACAAGTCGAGCAACACGAGCCGACAAGTCACGCCCTTTCAACTGCCGAATCGCTCGGCCACGGACGCTGGTGAGGCAGAGAAGCTGCCGGCAATCCCCGCTTCGACGCTGCGCGGATTGATCTCGTCTGTCACCGAAGCAGCCACCTGCTCGGCGATGCGAGTGCTGGCCGATACGCGGCTGTCGCGGCGGATGGCGATGGGAAAAGGAACGCGAAGGGAGTCGCTCTCCGCCATCGGAATGATTGTGATCGAGAAAGACGAAAATGGTACGGAGACGCGCCGCTTGCGTCCGTTGGCCTTGCCATCGCTGCAATATGATGTGGCGCAAGGTCGCTCGATACTGAAAGACGAGCAAGCGGCCGTGTGGAAGATGTTCTCAGATTGCCGAACTGCACTGCGAGTTTACGTAGATGTGGAACCCGATTCCTACGGTGCCGACAACCGCAACGAATTTTGGTATTTGAAGCTTCCCCCGCAGGACGCGATTCGAGTCACCGCAGACAAATCGGGGATCGAAGTTCAGGACGTGGGCGGGGCGGGAGACCGTGGCCGAGAGCTCTCCTGTCCCTTTGCCAAGATCAAAGTAACTGGCCCGACCCATCAGTTATTGGCACAACAACCTGTCGGCAACAGGAATCCGCTATCTCGAGACAAACTCGAATTGCCATCCCCGGAAGCCAACCCGGCCGATCACGGCTACACGCGCGGAATTCTGCGTGTCTTGGGGATCTTCGACGGACGCGCTAGCGAGATGCCGACCAAGAAGCACGAGATCTTCTTGCCCTACACCGAGCGCGACGAACAGCGGCCTACTTTCGCAATCACCGACGGTGCCTGGGACACCTTCCGCGCCCTGGCGGACCAGCAAGCGTCGTTGAACAAGGAAAATACGAAACCGGGTGATCAGTTGCCCTTCCATACCAAAGGCTCGCAACGCGCTGAGAAGACCAAGATCAAACGCATCGAACATCCGTTACGGTTACGCGACGGCGATCTGGTCTTCTTTCAAGCGGGTGACGGGGACGATGGGGAGCCGGTCGTCGATGAATTGGCCGTCTCGTCGATTTGGCGGAAGGACTCGGGGCCGGTGCATGCTTACTTCGAAGGCCTTTCTCCCGAGCTGCTCCCCTTCAACACGCAGCGCAAGACGATCACGGTGGCGGAGCAGATGTTCGGCTTCGTGGAAGAAGTGAAGAAGGAACTCACGGCGAAGTCGGCCGCCGGTTCCGCCAAGAAGCCGCCCCCGCTGGCGTTCAAAAGCCGGTTGCGATTCTCGTTCGGGCACGCGGCACCAAGCCAGAGCGACCTGTTGCTGCCCGAGGTGCCGCTGCGTCCGCTGCTGTCCCCCAAGCCACCCTGCCCGGCGATGTACTTCACGCGACGCTCCGGTTCACAAAAACTCATCACCAAACAGGAATTGAAACCGCCACACAACAAGACCCAAGGCAAACAAGACGACCAGGACTACATTCCGCAAGGCCGTAAGTTCTACTTGCATCGCCATGACGCTGGTCAGCCCCTTCCGCCAAACGCCGAACCCTGGCGGGCCGACGATCAAGCCCGACCCGATCTGTCCGCGATCGCAACTCCGATCGCCGCCAACAAGACCTTCTGGTTCCACGTCGACTTCCACAATCTAACACGGCACGAGCTGTCCGCGCTTTGCTATGCGCTATCGCCCGCCGACCAGTGGCTCGAAGCCGGTGACTATCCCCCCCAGCTCTTGGCAGACGGCGCGCGGCCCAAGTTCTGGCACAAGCTAGGCATGGGGAAACCGCTGGGTTTGGGAGCGGTCGAGATCAAGCCCTTGGGATTGTTTTATGTTGATCGAGAGCAGCGGTATCGGGAATTGACTTGGGACAAAAGCGCGCCGCGTTATCGTTGCGTCCGCTTCCATGCCGGTGGCGATGCAGGGTTGTTGCCCGCTTGGTACGAGCAAGAGCGGGCGACCCAAGAAAGCGGTGCGGACGGACACTACGCATCGTTCGGCGAATTGCGTGCCGAGTTCCGTGGTTCGATGAACCGAACCGTTCGCCGAGCGTTGGAGTTGATCGGAAATCCCGCGTCAATTACGGCCCTCGTTCAGCCACCGCGCGACGAACAGGCCGAGCCGGCCAAGGCCCAGTACGAATGGTTCGTGCGGAATAAAAAGCAGTGCCTGCCGCCGGTCACCGCCGAGTCGGAACAACTGCCCAAACTCGACACTCGTCATTAGAGGGCATTTCAATACCAGCGCGCAGCGCAAGCAAGTGAGTGAGTCGAATCGTCCAATGGTCGCGGTGGGGTGGCGCGCTCACTGGCGCTTCTTGAGTTGCCCTGTGTCCACAGTCGCGCAGCGACGGCGTGTAATAGCCCCGGCTTTCAGAGGTCGTGCAGCTTTTAAGTCGAACTGAGTTAGATGTTTAGAGTAACGCTGAACCAGTTCACGGAGAACCACGGAGTTGGCGTCGCATGGCTAGCGTCGCATCCAATCTGTTGTTTCCCAACTCCGCACGCCTACAACTCAAAACTCCCGAATAACAAACAACTTAAAAGCTGCACGACCTCCTTTGGGAAGGGCCGCTTCAATCGAGCCAGAAAGCGACGCACGTGAGACTCCGGCAACGCCGGAGAGTCGAGCAGATGGACGGCGTCCGGCATGTATACGTAGCGCGGTCCGCAACCGCAAAATTGTAGACGGCACACTCCGTGTGCCGAATTCCGCACACGGAGTGTGCCGTCTACATTATGCACAAAATAACTTCAAATTCGCGGATTACTGATGCAAGCGACCAGATCACACGAGACTTCATCTCGATTCAGCGACGAGCAGGCGCGAGACGACTTCTTCGTTGAGCGTCACTCCCAGGCCAGGACCGTCGGGGACCGTGATGAAGCCGTTTTCGGCCTGCACGCGTTCGTGGCATAATTCGTTGCGGATGGGCGAATCCTCGACACAATCCTCGAACAGAAAGGCGTCGCGGCACGTGCTTAACCAGTGCAGACTGGCGGCCGCTGTGATCGGCGAAGTGTAGAAGTGGTTGCAGGGGCGGGCTCCGATTTCTTCGATTCGTGCTCGCAGGTACGCCGCGTCCGTGAACCCGTTGCGAGAGAGATCCACTTGGTAAACATCCAGCGCGTGCCGATCGATCAGTTGACGGAATGCCTCGCGGCCGCATTCTCCTTCGCCGGACGCAATCGGCACGGGAGAACGATCGCGCAGCCACACGTAGCCGTCGATGTTATCTTCGCGCAACGGCTCTTCCAGCCATTCGATTCCAAAGTCCGCAAAGGCATGAGCGCGGCGCAGCGCCGTCCGCGTGTCCCAAACGCAGCCCGCGTCGATCAGCAGCGTGGCATCGCCCACTCCCTCGCGCGCGCCGCGAACAAGGTCCAAGTCAATCGCTTCGCTCTCGCCCATCGGCTCCCAGCCAAACTTGACCGCTTGATAACCGGCTCCCGTCCAGCGGCGTCCAATGTTCGCGGTTTCGGCCCCGTCACGGCCGAACAGGATCGATGCGTAAGCCTTGATCTTGTCGTGCTGTTTTCCGCCCAGCAGCCGATGAATCGGTTCGCCGAAGTGTTTCCCCTTGATGTCCCATAAGGCGAGATCGACGGCCGCCATCGCGGCGATCGCCACCGAGGTCCGCCCGAAGTACATCGTCCGGCGATACATCTTTTGCCACAGGCGCTCCGTTTCAAGCGGATTCTCGCCGACCAGGATCTCGCGCAGACCGCAGGCAATGTTGTGGCTGAACGGTGCGTCGATGATCGAACAGACAACTTCGGGCGACGCGTCCGCCTCGCCGATCCCTTCCAGACCGGAATCCGTACGGACTCGAACGATGCAGGCATCCTGGCTGCTGGCGGTCTTTGCTTCGACGGCGGGAACGCGGAGAATCTGGCAGACTACTTCGGTGATCTTCATGGTGTTCGTTCCGTCTATTTCAAGGAGGTTTCGGGGTTAGTTAATCTCACGGCTGTCCAGCTTGTGAATCGTTGCGGCGCGCATGGCGTCCCAGTCGATCCGGTGGCCGAGTCCGGGGCCTTGCGGCGCGATCACGAAACCTTCCGCTGACGTGCGGATTGTTTCGCGCATGCCATACTCATACGGTCCGTACGGCATGGGCTGTTCGTAGTAGGAACTCAAACCGCTGCCGAGCATCAAGTGCAGATTGGCGGATGAAACAAGCGTGTTGCCCCAGGACATGATCTCGCATTTCATGCCGGCCGCCTTGACCAGCGCCATGTACTTTTGCGCTGCAGTGAACCCGCCACAGACGGTGACGTCCGTGCGCGCCCGCGACCAGCAGCCCGTTTGTAACGCGTGTCCGAAGGCCGACAGATCCTGAATCCAATTCCCGGACGGGATGATCGGAACATTTACTCGCTCGGTCAATCGGCGGTAGCCCTCGCGGTCGTAATCCATCAGAGGTGCTTCGAACCACTCGAACGCGAGGTCTTCCAGCTCTTGAGCCATTTCGAAGGCGTCCTGCCACTCGTAGTTGTTTTCAACGTCCAGCATGAACGCCACATCGCGATTTGGAAACGCCTGTCGGACGGCCCGCACCAGCTCGCGATCCTTCTCGGGCAGGCACCAGCAATGAAACTTGATCGCGCGAAACCCCTGATCGATCATGTCCTCGACGAACTTCAAATACGTGGCAACATCGTCAAACAGAGGCGTGCTGGCATAGGACCGAATTCTGTCACACGCGCCTCCCAGCAGTTGATACACCGGAAGGTTGGCGACCTTGCCAAACAAGTCCCACAAGGCAATGTCGATCGCGGCAAGTGCTCCCGGCGGTAGCGGAAAGACACGCGACCACAGCGCATTCCAAATCGGCTCGCGCTTCAAAGGATCTTTGCCGATCAGGATCGGAAGCATGTGGCGCAGCGTCTCGGCCGTGTACCGATCGAAGTCGTAGGACGTGTAGTTCGAGACGCCGCCGACTCCTTCGACACCATCGTCCGTGTAAATCCGGACCAGCGTATTGGTCATGTATTGTTCGGGGAGGTCGTGCGACCAGGTGAATCGCTGGACCTCCGGGGCGACCGCCAACACTTCAACGCGATCGATTCGCATACACACATCTCTTTCAGCGGGCTGTGAACGACTTGAGGTGGAAGACCGGGCCGGGCATTTACATGTTTGAACTTTTGCAAGAAGTAGCATGGCCTCGTAGGCCGAGTCAGCTTTGGAGTCGCCGGGAACACACGGCCTACGAGGCCATGCTACTCGTTTGCCAACACCTCAGAGTGAACAAATCAAAAGCCCTGGGAGACCAGGGACACGTGCTGGGAGTGTTGGTAAACTGTTACCAACCGCATTTTCAGGGAATCTCGGACACGCACTAACCAATGATGCACAGGATAGCAATTCGCCACGCCTTTTTCTGCCTAGCCATGCTCTCCGGAACTGCGCTGTGGGCTCAGTCGCCGGAGAAGCGTGAATGGCCATTTTACCCGCTGCCAGTCGCGGAGCTACCAGAGGTCCGTTCAAGTTGGATTCGCAACGGCATTGATGCTTTCATTCTCGAAAGGCTGAACGAGGCGGGGCTCGAACCGGCACCGGAGGCAACTCGGCAGCAACTCGTCCGGCGATTGTATCTTGATCTGATCGGATTGCCGCCGAGCCCCGAGGATGTCGAGGCATTTATCGAGGATGAATCGGAGCGGGCCTACGAAGCACTTGTCGATCGCTTGTTGAACGATCCGCGGTACGGAGAACGCTGGGCGCGGTTGTGGCTTGATCTGGCGCGATATGCCGACACCGCCGGCTACGAAGGCGACCCCGATCTGCCGCACGCCTGGCGATATCGCGACTATGTGATCGACGCCTTTAACAGCGACAAGTCCTACACGGAATTCATCAAGGAACAGATCGCGGGCGACGAGTTCGAGGAAGTCATGGGTGCCGGCGAATTGCCGGAACCTCTTCCCGAACGAGTTGTGGCGATGACGTTTCTTCGACTGGCACCCTTCACCGAACCGCGGGGCGATGAGAGTCGTCACGAACTGCTCAGCGAAATGACGTCAACCGTCGGCTCCGTGTTTCTCGGACTGACGGTCGGCTGTGCGAAGTGTCACGACCACAAGTACGACAGCATTCCCACGAAAGACTTCTATCGGCTGCAGGCATTCTTCGCGACGATCTCCATGCCGCGTCCCGAGCCGGGTGATGGCTTTCAGATTGGCGGTTCAATCCCGGCTCCGTTTTATCGCCGCGGCGAACAGGAATGGGCCAACGCGCAGCGGGCGAAGTTAGAACGCGAAATTGACGACTCCAAACAGCAACTAGAAGAACTCGAGAAGACGCTCACTACGTCCATCAACCCCGACGCATCGGCGAAAGAAAACCTGGACGCAATCCTCGCGGACGATAACAACGCGCTGATTTCGGCGGAGAATCGGCAGCGGTATCGCTGGTTGTCGAATCGCGAGCGGTTTCTCCGCCAGCAACTCAAGCGGTTGCAGCCAGTCGCGATGTCGCTGCGGCATTCGTTCGGTCCGCCGTACGAGCCGGGTGTGCCGACTTCGCGCTTAATGATTCGCGGCGAGTATGACAACCCTGGGGAAGCCGTGACACCCGGATTTCTAAGTTGCATCACCGGCAACCAGGGACCGGCGAGTATTCGGCTGGACCCGTTCAAACGCTGGCCCACGCGCAGCCGGCGGATGGCGCTCGCGCAGTGGATCGCCAGTCCCGACAATCCGCTCACGGCGCGTGTGATGGCAAACCGGCTCTGGCACTGGCACTTCGGCCGCGGCATCGTCGAAACGCCCAGCGACTTTGGGCAACTCAGCGGCGGGCCATCACACGCGGAGTTGCTGGACTGGCTCGCACTCCAACTGGTCAAGGAGAACTGGAGCCTCAAAGCCCTTCATCGGCTGATCGTCACGTCCGCGACGTATCGTCAGACGTCTCTGCGTCCCAACGAACAAGCTGCCGAGATCGATCCGGACAACAAATTGCTGTGGCGATTTCGTCGGCGACGTCTCGAAGCGGAAGCGGTGCGCGATAGCGTGCTTGTGGTCAGCGGACGGCTCAACTCCGAACAGTTTGGTCTGCCAATCTTCCCGCCGCTGCCGGACGATATTGAGGAACGGGTCAAGTTTTCGACCAGCAAGTGGGACACACAACACGGGCCGCAAGGCCGCAAGCGGAGCATCTACATTTACCAGCAGCGCACGTTGACCATGCCGCTGATGCAGTCGTTCGACGCGCTGGTGTGTGATGAATCCCGGCCGCGGCGTCGGCATTCGGTAACGCCGCTGCAGGCACTGGCAATGTACAACGGCCAGTTCGTCAGCGAGGAGGCGAAACATTTCGCAGCGCGAGTGAACAAGGAAGCAGGCGACGACATCACGCAGCAAATCGAGCTTGCCTACCGGATCGCACTCAGCCGCGCTCCGTCACCGGACGAGTTGGCCGAACTGAAAGTGCTCGCTGGTGCGGACGAGTCTGGTCTCGCGGCCGTTTGTCGCGTTCTGTTGAACAGTAACGAGTTTATCTATGTCGACTGAGCATCTACCAACTGGCCAATTCGCAGCGTCTCAAGAGACTCAGGCCCGGATCGATCTGGCAGCCATCTTGCGTTGGGCGGATCGGCAGAAGCTGAGCGAAGGGATCTGCAATCACTTCAGTCTGCTGCTGCCCGGCACGACCGATCAGTTTCTTCTCAATCCGCAGGGGCTGCACTGGTCGGAGATGCGAGCGAGTGATTTGATCGTGGTCGACGCGAGTGGCGAGCTAGTCAAAGGCGAATACGCCGCCGAGCCGTCCGCGTTCTTTATTCACTCGAGCGTGCATCGCAGCCGCCCTTCGGCCAAGTGTGTGCTGCACGCGCACCCGCCGTACTGCACGGCGCTGTCCTGCATCGAAGGCGGCCGGCTGGAATGGTGCAGTCAGAATTCGCTCCGGTTTTATGGACGCATCGCTTATGATGACGCCTACCATGGTGCCGCCTTCGACAACCAGGAAGGCGATCGCATCAGCTCGAAACTCGCGGATGCCGAGATCTTGTTGATGGCAAATCACGGCGTGTTGGTCACTGGCGAGGACGTAGCGCGGGCCTTCGATGATCTCTATTACCTGGAACGCGCCGCGATGACGCAACTCATGGCCATGAACACCGGTCGGGCACTGCGGTTGATCCCGGAGGATGTATGTCGGGCGACGCGGCAGCAGATCGCGGAGGAATCGGATCAGGCTTACCATTTCCTGGAAGCCATCAAGCGGATTCTGATGCGAGACTGCCCGGAGTTCGCGGAGTAAGTTGAGGTAGCGGCGGAGAAGCTTGCAGATCATGACAAATCCTTTCACTCGACGAAATTTCCTGAGCACCGCTTTCAACGGACTCGGCTCGCTTGCGCTCAGCGATCTGTTGGCCAGCGAGTCACTTGGTTCGCCGTCGGTTGTTGATCCGCTGGCCGCCGGCCAACCGCATCTGCCGCGACGGGCGAAGCACTGCATATTTCTTTTCATGCAAGGCGGCGTTAGTCAGCTTGACTCATTCGAGTACAAACCGGCGCTAAAGAAGGTGCATGGGAATCCGCTGCCGAGGATACCGAGCATCTCCGGCGAATTGCAGGGCCGGTTGTCCTTTCCGCACGTGGCGATTGGCAGCCCGTTTGAATTTCAACAGCACGGAGAATCCGGACACTGGTTTTCCGAGTTGTACCCGCAAATCGCCCGGCACGCGGACAAGCTGGCGATGGTTCGCGGCATCAAGACGGACAACCAGAATCATGGACCATCGACGCTGCACGTCACGACCGGCAGCCAGTTCCCCGGCAGCCCTTCGGTGGGTTCGTGGGTCAGCTACGGGCTGGGGTCACCTAACCGCAATATGCCCGGTTACATCGTGATTCAAGATCCGCGCGGAGCGCCGGTGAATGGGGCCGCCGTGTGGGCGAACGGTTATCTGCCGGCTGCGTATCAAGGCACGTTGCTGCGGTCGAGCGGTACGCCGATTCTGAATCTGGCTCGGCCGGATGGAATCACTGCCGCGCAGCAGCGCCGCGAATTCGACGTACTGGCGTCGCTCAACCGCCGTCATCTCGAATCCCGGCCCGACGACACGGAACTTGCCGCTCGCATCAACGCGTACGAGCTGGCATTTCGAATGCAGACAGAAGCTCCGGAGCTCGTTGACCTGTCGGGCGAGACGCAGGCGACGCAACAAGTCTACGGTCTCGATGACCCGGCCACGGCAGGTTTCGGCCGCCAGTGCCTGCTCGCGCGAAGGATGGTGGAAAGCGGAGTTCGTTACACGCTGTTGGTTCACGGTGTCCAAATCGGTCCGCACAGTTGGGACGATCATGGCGATGTGCAAGGCGGGATGAAGCGTCATTCGCGCGAGGTCGATCAGCCCGTGGCCGCGCTGTTGACGGATCTGCATGAACGAGGATTGCTCGAAGAGACGTTAGTTGTCTGGGCGTCCGAAATGGGACGCACTCCGTTCGTCAACGGCGCGATGAGTGACAAGCCCGGCCGCGAACACAATTCATGGAACCTCGTGATGTGGATGGCGGGCGGTGATGTGAAAGGTGGTTCGTCGGCCGGCGAGACCGATGAATTCGGTCTGCGATCGGTCGGCGAAGGGATTCACATCCGCGACGTACATGCCACGCTTCTGAATCTAATGGGTCTTGACGATGAGCGGCTTCGCTACTTACATGCCGGCCGTCTGCGACAACTGACGGATATCGGCGGCAATGTGCTGCACGAGATCATGGGTTGACACTTCTTCACTGAATCTCGTCAATCCGTCGCATCGATCAAGTGCCGTAGACTTCGTTCAAATCCGACGAAGACTGCTTGAGAGCCGCCATGAAGGCGCGAAAGTCGCCGCCATAGGCAATCAACTGAGCACCTTGCTCGCGAAGTTGTTTGACTTGTTCCCCCGAGCCGGCCGGACAGCCCCAGGCTTTGCCGTGCCGTTTTGCAGCGGCGGCAACGGTTGCGACAGCGGCGTCCAGCGTCAGTTTGGTTTCGGTCTTCTTGATGCGCAAACCCAGATCGCCCGGCCCGATGAACAAGCCGTCGACACCATCCACGGATGCGATTTCCTCGACGTTTGCGACCGCCTGCGGGGTCTCGATCTGAACGACGAGAAACGTCTCGCGGTTTGCCTCGTCGGTGTAGTCATCACCGCCGGCGAGAAAGAAGTCGCTGTCCAAGCCCGCACCGTCCAAGCCGCGATCGCCAAGCGGCGGGAACTTCACGGCGTCGACCAACATGCGCGCCTTGTCGGCCGTCGAGACGTGTGGAATCATCAACCCCGTCGCGCCGTCTTCCAAGTAGCGATACAGCCGAGTCTTCTCCAGCGTCGGTGCCCGCAGCATGCAGTCGATGTCGAAGAGATGAAAGTACGCGAGCAACGCCTGCACCTCGTGATCGCTCATCGCGCGGTGCTCCAGATCAAGCCAAATGCAGTCGTAGCCATAATGAGCCGCGTGCCGGATGTAGGCGGGAATGAAATGCCCGAGCGAACACATGCGGACCGGGTTGCTGGCTCGCAGACGCGCCAATGTTTTACTTTTTCGCACAAGAGTTCCTTTGGATGAAGTTTAAGAAGCCATTCACTCAATCACGCAGCCATCGGCTCGGGTTCATGCCGGGTGCTTCACGCGGCATGTTGGGCCGTTTGTTCCCACCACCGAAGTCCCACACTCGCCGGTTCCGGCTCGCCAACAGCGACCGCACCGATTCCGGCACGCCCGCCAAATCCTCTTCTTTCCATTCGTCGACGTTTCCAATGGGGCCCGCCCAAGCCGGTCGATAGGCGATCGCCAGCATTTCCCGCGCGCAGTCGCCGGTGTTGGGAAAGTTGCCGTGAAACACGCGATGATTGATCAAGACCGCGGAACCAGCCCGAGCAGTTACCATGACTTCTTCCGGATGCGACTCGTAGCGCAAATAGGGATTGGCGGCGGCGTGCATGCACAGGTGCGATCGCGGCACGACGCGGAACGGCGACACTTCCGGCGTCAGATCGTCGAGGTAGTACAACACACGGACCAGCCAGGGGCAACTCCCCTCTTGCCCGAAGATCTCGGAGCCGTAGGGTTGGCCATCCGCGTGCAGGCTGATTCCCGGATGTCCCGGCTCGCTGCGTGCATAGGCATAGCTCATCAAGATGATTTCGCTGCCGAACAACTCGCGCAGGAATGTCACGGTCGGCGGGTGTGCAATCAATTCGGTGATCCGTCCTCCCGCGAATTGGATTCCCGGGCAAACCTGCTGATGAATGCTGTAATCGACGGCCCGAGTCTGTAGCTTCGCGGTCTCCGCCTTCAGCGCGGCGATTTCCACTGCGTCAAGCAAATCGGGCAGCACGAGGTAGCCTTCGACTTCGAGCTGCCGAATCCGCTCGCCAAGCGTCAACGCCGACCAGTCTCGGTGATCGAGTCGCGGGCTGTGAGTGTTTGTCAGGCTTTCCATTTGGATTCACGTAACCGGTCGGTTATGTTCAGGCTTGGACCGTTCGTAGTGGTGGCTTCCAGCCACCACATTCAGCGGCGGCTGGAAGCCACCGCTACTTCAATGCGGAGATTATAGATGACACGAGGCCAGTTAAGAATCGTGGGTCAAGGCATGTTGTCGCATGACCCAGGTCACGGTGCGTTCATGCCGTCGATTACGCCGCTGGACGACGGGACGTGGATTGCGTGTCAGCATGTCGGCCGGGAGCTTGGTTCCGCGGACAACCGCATCGAAGTGCTGCGATCGAGCGACGGCCGGGAGTGGCGCAACCAAGGCTGCATGCACGCCGTTGATGAGCGCTGGTCGTATCGCGGCCCCGACATCGAGCAGTTGCCGGATGGACGACTTGTCATGACAGCAACTCGATTCGAAGTTACGGATGCAGCGCTGTTCGACCCCAATTCGGAAGGCTTACAACGTCCCGAGATGCTGCTCTTCTGGTCGGAGGATCAAGGGGCGACTTGGTCGCCGCCTCAGATCGTCCCCGTGGACCTGCCGCCGGCAAAGTACACCTGGAACAGAGCGGGCCGGCTCATCCAGTGTTCGCCCACGCGGTGGCTGTACCCGTTCGAAACCTGGAAGCCAGATGGCTACGATGGGCCGCCCGATCAAAAGGCCGCCACCGTGATTTCCACCGATCAAGGCCGAACATGGGGCGAGCTGACGGTCATGGCAGACGACACCAGCGGCCAGCTGCTGTGGTGGGATCAGATGAACGTGCGACTGCCTGACGGACGGCTGTTTGACATGTTGTGGACTCATCGCTACGGGACCAAGGAAGATCTCGCCGTCCATTGGATCATCTCGGGCGACGAAGGACGCAGCTGGTCCGAGCCGCGACCGACGAACTTGCCCGGGCAAGTCTGTTGCCCCATCGCGTTGCCCGACGGACGGATCGCCGCGATCTACAATCACCGCACGCCGCCACAGGGAATCCGTGTCGCGTTGAGCGAAGACTTTTCGCACTTCGATCGCGAACGGGAAGTCGTGGTCTTCGATGCCGGAGCCGAAGCGACGTTCGGCCACACGGACCACGAGAATTTCCTTGCCGAACACATGCTGATCGCCTTTGGAAAGCCGGGGGGCATTTGTCTCGCGGATGGTACTTTGCTCACGTTCTTTTGGTGTACGTCACAAGGGATCACCCATACCCGCTGGGTACGGTTGTCCGTCGACTGAGAGGTCGCGGAGGTCAGAGGTCAGAAGTCAGAGGTCAGAAGCGAGAAACCAGGAGATCACTATGGATCGTCGATCATTTGCGCAATTACTAACACTCGGCGCGGGCACTTTGGGGCTGCAACAAGCTGCGGCACGAGCCGACGACGTGGACGCAGTGCCAGGCGCGAAGCCGCAACAAAACAAGACTCACCCGCAGCCGGTGAATGTGGCGGACTTTCAGGCGCTGGCCGAGTCCACGCTGCCGAAAGCAACTTTCGAATACATCACGACGGGTTCTGCGGATCAGATCACCTTGCACGAGAATCTCGCGGCCTTTCAGCGGTTGCGCGTCTATCCGCCGCTGATGAAAGGCGTGTCGGACGCCGATCTCTCGACAACTGCGTTGGGCCAGAAGATCAACCTCCCCGTGATCTTGGCGCCAGTCGCGGGTCAACGTATGTATCACGCCCAGGGAGGTTTGGCGGCGGCGCGAGCTGCCGCCGCCGCGGGGACGATCTATGGAGTCAGCAGCAGCGTCGGGCACAGCGTCGAGGAAATCGCCACATCCAGCAACGGACCGAAGTGGTTTCAGCTGTACGTTCCCAAAGATCGGGCGGTCGCGCGCCGGCTTGTCGAACGCGTCGATCGGGCTGGCTACGAAGCGATCATCGTCACCGTTGATCTTGGCGAATGGAAAGACGCCGACCGCCGTAACCGCTTCGCGCTGCCCAAGGAGATGTTGGTCAAGCATCTGCGCGACGTCGGCTTCGACCAGATCACCGACCAGATGAGTTACGAAGAAGTTGCCGCTTTCAACGCCGACGCTTGGGATCTCTCGCTTTCCTGGGAGTTCTTTGCCTGGCTGCGTGGCATTACGAAGCTGCCGCTGCTGATCAAAGGCGTGTTGCGGCCCGAAGACGCGAGAAAGGCGGTCTCGATCGGGCTTGATGGCATTGTCGTTTCCAATCATGGCGGGCGTCGGCTCGACGGCATGCCGGCGACGATCGACGTGCTGCCGGGCGTCGTCGAAGCGGTTACTGGCCGGACGGAGGTGTTCATGGACGGAGGCGTCCGGCGCGGCACCGATGTGTTGAAGGCGCTGGCGTTGGGTGCGCGAGCCGTTTTGATCGGCCGGCCTTATGCCTGGGCTTTGGCCGCGGACGGCGAGGCTGGAGTCACCAAAGTCATCGACCTGTTTCGCGAAGAATTGCTCAACGCCATGCTGGCGACTGGATGTGCTCAGATCAGTGACATCGAGCCTTCGCTGATCGCATGAAGCCGCTCACTAGCCGCTTTACAACTTGCTCGCTTTCGTCAATGGTGCCGGCAGATGCTTGTGCATGGTCAGCTCGTTGCCGTGGGCGTTGTACGACACCTCGTCCATCAGGGATTCGATCAGCGTGAGGCCACGACCAGCGCCTTGCTCGAACCGATCCGTCGCCTTACGACTTGCGACAAAGCTTGTACTAAAGCCGCGGCCTTGATCGCGGATCACGAAACGCGCGTCCGTCGGCGTCAGATGCACGACGACAAGGATCCTGCGCTCACCAATGTGCGGGTCCCGACAGCGTTCATCGACTAAACGGCAGAGCAAGTGGTCGTCCAGCTCGGAACGAACTTTGGCCAATTCGTGTTCGTCAATTTCGAGATTGCCATGATACATGGCATTCAGCAGCGCTTCTTCCAACGCTTCGCCACTACGAATCCTCTCGACCGTGTCGCCGAACTCCTGGTCGACCATGACCTGTTGAACATGGTCGACGAGCGCCCGTATCAACGACAAATCGTTTTCCAGCCAAAAACGACCGTTGTACTCCAACATACACTGCCGCAATCGTTCATGGTTCCGCTGTACCAGCGCGTGTCCGACGACGCGGTCAACCGTCTCGACCAATCGTTCGGCCTGCTTCGCCTTAGGCACATAGCTGGCGGCTCCCGCGTCCAATGAGTCGATCGCCGTGGTTTCATCGCCGTAAGCCGTCATCAAGATCACTGGCAGATCCGGATACTGGCGTCGCACCTGACGAACCAACTCCAGCCCATCCATCTCCGGCATGAGCAAGTCAGTCACCACCAGATCAGGAGGCGCAGCATCGATCTTGTCCATCGCTTCTTTGCCGTTCTCCGCCAGCTCTACGCGGTAGCTCGGATTTCGTATCAACAGTGATTCGACGAGCAGCCTTTCCACGGGCGAATCGTCAACAACGAGGATCGTGGTAGTCATGGCTTTTCTCCGTGGGCACCGAGTGGCAGATTCTGTCCGTCCGTGCCATCAATTGTCGACGATCGCATTCGTCAAGCTAATCAGGAGAATGCGGTATGCGGCATGGGGGATTCCCCGATGCCACGATTGCTTGACGATCGGCGGCTTGGCGTGCCACACTAAAGGCGTTCCGCAACCGATGTCTATCCTTTCCACGAGTTGTTGCGTGATGAATGGCAAGCCCATCACGATCTTGGCGATCGAAGACAGTGTGGCCGACGCACATTTGCTTCGGTCGATCCTGAACGGAGTCGCCCGGTTTGACTTCGACCTGCGGCACGAGAGTCAACTCGCCGATGGTCTGAGCGTGTTGTCGGGGGAGGATTGCGACGTCGTTCTATTGGATCTCATGCTGCCAGACAGCATGGGGCTTGAAACGGTAGATCGCGTCCATCTCGCGGCACCTTACACGCCGATCATCGTCTTAACAAACGTCGACGACGAAGTGAACGCCTTCGAAGCCGTCCGCCGCGGCGCACAGGATTACTTGTTCAAGTCACGCCTGGACGGCCCTTTGGTGTCGCGGGCCATCATGTACGCCATCGAGCGCAAGCGAGCCGAGCGGGTGTTGAACGAGAGCATCGTCCAACGTCAGATTCTGGAAGCGGAAGTGCTGAAGATCAGCACCCACGAGCAGCAACGGATCAGTCAAGACCTGCATGACAGCGTTGGCCAGCAACTGACCGGTTTGAGTTACATGGCCAGTAGTCTGGCAAAACGACTGGCCCGCGGTTCGCTTCCCGAAGCTGCCGACGCGCAGATGATCGTTGAAGGAATCCAAACGGCCTTGATGGAAGTCCGCCGCGCCATTCGCGGCCTGGCGCCGGTCGACGTCGATGCCGAGGGGCTCATGGTGGCCCTCAAGAGGCTTGCCGCGAGTACCGGGCAGCGATGCGGCGTCGAGTGTCGCTTCACTTGTCATGACCCGGTTCGCATCGAAGACAACGATAGCGCGACACATCTGTACCGCATCGCCCAAGAGGCGCTGCACAATGCGGTCAAGCACTCCGGCGCTGGGCGTGTGCTCGTCAGTCTGTGTCGGCGAAAAGACCATCTCGTGCTGGAAGTGTCCGACGATGGCACCGGGCTGAACGGCGAGGCGTCGAGTGACTCTGGCATGGGCTTGCACATCATGCACTACCGCGCGCGGATGATCGGTGCCACATTGAATGTTTCGTCCGCCGCCGAACACGGGACTACCATTACCTGCACCGTCAAACAGGAGTTCGCTCATGCCGGCAACAATACTTAAGATGAGGACGACGCCGATCAGAATTCTGATCGTCGATGATCACGCTCTGGTCCGATTGGGACTTGCCCAATTAATCTCGGACGAACCGGACATGGAGGTGTGCGGTGATGCGAGCGACGCCGACGAGGCTCTGGCCAAGGTCAAGGAGTTGCAGCCACATCTCGTGATCTTGGACATCTCGTTGCAACGAGGCAACGGCATTGAACTGACCAAATGCCTCAAGGCCCGTCATCCGAACGTCAAGGTGCTGATCTCTTCGATGCATGACGAGTCCCTGTTTGCCGAACGTGCGTTGCGCGCCGGAGCACTCGGTTATATCAACAAGCAGGAAGCCACGGACAAAGTCATCGGAGCGATCCGGCAAGTGCTCGACGGGCAGATCTACCTGAGCTCGGAAATGACCAATCATCTGCTGCATCGCCTTGGGAACCATCGCGATGAACTGCTCGAACGACCGTCGCTGGAATCGCTGTCCGACCGCGAGTGGGAAGTGTTCGAGCTGATCGGCCGCGGACTCGCCACGCGTCAGATCGCCAAACAGTTGCATCTCAGCATCAAGACCATCGAGACACACCGCGAGCACATCAAAGAGAAGCTGGCTCTGACCAGCGGCGCCGAGCTAACGCGGCATGCCATACAGTGGGTGTTGGAAGACAGTTGACCAGCGTCGGGGATTGTCCGATGGCAAATGCATCCGTCCCCCGATACAGAGCTAGGCTGGGCAGGTCCTAGAATTGGCAAGGTGGTTTCATGTCGAAGCAAGACTCCGGCGGAGCGCGGAGTGTGAGCAGAATGCAAGGGAGATGAATAGAATGAATGCCCGCACAATCCTGTTCCCAACCGATTTTTCGCACTGCGGCGACGCAGCCTTGGAGATGGCAACCTCGCTCGCCCTGGAGAGCGGCGCGAAGTTGTTGATCGTCCACGTCGAGGAGCCGGCTGCCGGTTACGGTGGAGGTGAACTCTTTGCCTTCCCGCTCGACACGACCGACGATTTGTTGGCAACGCTAACGAGGGTCATACCAACCGATCCTAATGTTGCTTACGAACATCGGCTCGTCACTGGCGAGCCTGCTCACGCGATCGTCCGCTTGGCCACACAAGAGAACGCGGACATGATCGTCATCGGCACGCATGGCCGGACCGGGCTGACGCGACTGTTGATGGGCAGCGTTGCGGAGTCGGTTGTGCGACGCGCCGCGTGTCCCGTGATCACCGTCAAGCAAAACGCCGAGATGGCGCAGCAAACGCACTGAGCGTGACCGGATTCTGGCTACCACGTCGCCAATCTCTCATCCATGACGGTGCGAGGTATAGCACGCCAATCGTCTCAAAACTCGTGGGACGTGAAGTGTCCCGAGAATGGACCCTCGTGAGACAGCTTCCGCCGCGGCCCGATTTCGCGACCACCGAGCGATTCGGGATACGTTTCATCACGCGCGCCGGAGTTCGTCATCTATCATTCGACGGGTGAGCGATCCTCTCTGTGAATGGCACATCCCTAAGGCGCAGTGCTATAATCGTAAACGATCGCTATACCAGCTGCTCTTCTTCGGAAAGTTAGGTTCGAGTGATGACCGCAGGCGATTCCAATTGCAACCTGGACGAGTTGTCTCCGGCAATTCCTTCTGCCGGCGCGACGCCTGCGGATATCGCTCAGTTGGAACACGCCGAGCCCCAGAGCATGGCCTCCAGTTCTGGCGAACCACCACCGCTGCCTGAACGCAAATCCACGATCGACTCCAATGGCTCGGGCCAAACTGCGGACGCCGACACAGAACTGGTCGAGTGCGAGGACGAAGAGAACCAGGAGTACGAGGAGTACGAGGACGAAGACGAGCGAAAGAAGTGGTCGTCAAAAGGTGGTTTGCAAACGACGGAAGCCGTCTTGGGTTCCATGGTCGTGCATCTGATTGTGCTCATCAGCTTGGCGCTCTGGATGCTGCCCGACATCGTGCATGAGATCCAGACGGCGATCATCGTCGATATGAATCCCAACTCCGAAGACGTGGTGGAGCCTGTGACCTTGCAGAATCTGGAGACTTCCGCGACTTCGATCTCGGTCCTTAGCGCCACCGCGATGGGCGGCTCGGCAAGCGGACCCGGAGGAGCGATTGGTGCGCCGTCCCTTGATCAGAAATTGGTCGAACACCTCGCCTCCAACGTCTCGCAAGTATCGATTTCGCATCCGTTGGAAGGAGCACCCGCGCCGAGGCGCTTGATCGAAGCAACGCCGGACGGCGCATTGGGCGACGCTCGAGCGGTGGTTGCTGACTATGACGATGCCTTCGA
The DNA here is from genome assembly GCA_027622275.1 of Planctomycetota bacterium. Taxonomy (GTDB): domain Bacteria; phylum Planctomycetota; class Planctomycetia; order Pirellulales; family Pirellulaceae. Next base: position 55,595 of record JAQBZB010000005.1, read on the forward strand.
CCGCATTACGCAAGAGCTGCTATGGATGCTGTCCAAGTCCAACGTGCTGGTGACTTGGTGCTTTGACCAATCGGAGAGCATGAAGGACGACCAGCAGGAGATTCGCTCGCGGATCAACCGCGTCTACGCCGAGTTGGGTTTGGTCGGCCAATCGAATAACGAGGCGCTGACGACGGTGGTGACCAGCTATGGGCAAGGCTTTTTGAAACATACCAAACGGCCGACTGGGAGCGTCCAAGAAATCCAAGACGCGATGGACTCGGTGCCCGTCGATCCATCCGGCATGGAGATGATGTGTCAGGGCGTGGGACTGTCCATCACACAGCATCTAAGCTACGTCAAACAAGGTGACCGGCAAATGGCGTTGATTCTCGTGACCGATGAAGCCGGCGAGCGCGAGGGGAATGTCCAACTGCTCGAACAAGCGATCGCCGCGGCGCGAGAAGCCAAATGCCGCATCTTCATTTTGGGACGCGAGGCGGTGTTTGGTTATCCCTACGCCCACATGAAATGGCAGCACCCATACACCGGGCACATCCACTGGCTGCCCATCGATCGCGGCCCGGAGACGGCCTTCGTCGAACAGCTGCAGACCGATGGTTTTCGCCGCCGTTACGATGCTCATCCCAGCGGCTTCGGGCCTTACGAACAGGCCCGCATGGCCCGCGAGTCCGGTGGTATCTTTTTCATGCTGCCCAGCCTTGAAACGGACCTCGTACGGGGCGAGAAGCGGCTCTACGAACTCGAGGCCATGCGGTCGTATCTCCCCAACCTGCGAGTCCGGGACGAGCAGTTGGCCGAGCGCGGGTCGAGTCTGCTGCGGAGCATGCTTTGCAAGATCATCAACGATCTGAACCCCTACAACGACGAAGTGGCAAAAGTGATGGAAGTCCGTTATGAGTTTTCGGCCAACCCCCAGCAGTTTCTCGTCCAGGCGCGTGAGGAGCAAGCAAAGGCCAAGCTCTATCTTCGGTATCTGGTCGCCGCCGAAGAGGCGCTCGCGCAAATCGGCAAACACCGCAATCAGGAGGTGTCGCCTCGCTGGCAAGCCAACTACGATCTGATCGATGCCCAGGTGATTGCCTACATCGCTCGTACCTACGAATACGGGGCCTACCTCGAAGCATTCATCGCCAACCCCAAAGTCGTCCCTCTGGAGAAACCGAACTTCCACCGGCTCTCGAGCTGGCACATTGACCACAGCAAAACAACTGTCAGCGGCACGCAAACCGCCGCTTACATCGAACGGGCATCCGATATGTTTCGTCGCGTGTGCGAGGAACATGCCGGCACACCGTGGGCGGCGCGAGCCGAGTGGGAACTGAGTCGCGGCTTTGGCTTTGAACTGCACGAGCGGTACTCTTATTACGGCCCCCGAGCACCGCAGCCGACTTCCAATATTCCCGATGTCCCCATTCCAAAACTCTGAGTGCCCGACTTGTCCGGCGTCAACAGATGCTGCGCGTCGGTCTCGAGCAGTTCGATCAGTGATTCACGCCACGCGGCTGATGGCTTCGAGCAGACGAACATCGATCCAAATGTCGTACGGAGCCGGCATTGGATTCTCGATTCGATAGCGCGAAGCTTCGCTGTCGGGGTGATCGGCGTCGGCATCTGGCACCGGGCCGAATGGCGTTGCCGTAGTGTCCCCATCGGCACGCTCGACGGCGGCATTGACTGGTACTTGGCTCGGTCGCTCGATATCCCCCACCGTATACGCACCCAACGACCGCGGGCTACCGGTTGCCGTGGCCGCAATCACCAAGCCCACCAATAATGCCAACACGATCCGTATCAGAGCCCAAGATTGGATTCCCCTGTCGTGAATGACCAGTTTCATGGTTCTCTCCTTTGACAGACCGCACAACAGAAATGTCTCTTGCGCAATTGTTGTCGACTCAGCTCAACGCTGTATCAGGTGCGAGATGCTATTCGGGTCGGCGAATGTCTCTGCACAAAGTCGGGGATTCCCCGATGTGTCTCTCGCATGACGGTTTCGCCTTTGATTGGTCGCTTTGCGGATAACATGTCTCTTCCAAGGTTGACTGGCGCGACAAACATGATCGAATGACAAACACTTCAGACAAGCCGGGTAACACGGCGTGTGTGAACCAGTTGTTTTCCGTGACACCCCAATGACATGAATCAGCGAATCGACAGTTGATCCAGAATAGGAATGTGATATGGGCGAGACGATCCGCAGCGAAACTTACTTGTGGCCGCGCATCGGTTCGACGCTGATAATGTCCGTCGTGTGCGGCTTGGCGATTCTCGGTGCCGATATCGTACGCGGACAGTCTCCCTTCGCGTTTCGCGATGTTGGCGACGAGACTGGTTTGTTTCCCGCCGTGGCGGACATCGCCGGGCATGGCGTTGGCTGGGGCGATGTAGATGGCGACGGCTGGCCTGATTTGTACGTGGGGACGTTTGGCGGTCATCCTTACGGATCAAAGCCGAATCAGTTGTTCCTGAACCGAGGCGGCAAATTCGAACTCGATCCGCAACCGCAGCTTCGTGTCTTGGGCCGAGCAAATGGCGCCGTGTTTGCCGACTTGGATAACGATGGTGACTTGGATTTGTACGCCACGAATCACGCCATCGACGGCCAGTCGCACGGCCAGCCGCACTACGGGGAACCGAATCACTTGTTTCGAAACGAAGGCGGCGGCAAGTTCACCGATGTGTCGGCCGAAAGCGGCACGTGTCCCGCCGGCATTGCCGCCCGCAGCGTCGCTGCGGTGGATTATGACGGTGATGGGCTGCTCGATTTGTTTGTGGGCGAGTGTTTCTTTCAAGGCGGCCAAAGCCGCACGCGGCTCTACCGCAATCGCGGCGCGTTGAAGTTTGAGAACGTGACGCAGGCGATCGGGTTGCCTGAAACTCTCACCGGGTTCGGCGTGGCGGCAGGCGATGTGAACGGTGATGGCTGGCCCGATCTCTTGGCGGGCGGGCGGCATCACGGCAACCGGTTGTTCGTCAACGATCGGCATGGGCAGTTTCGCGAAGTCCCCAAGTCACACGCCGATTTCGTCTTCGAGTACAAGGACACGCCGGACGATACCGCTTGCGGCGTCTGTTTCGGCGACGTGAACCGCGACGGCCGGGCTGATATCGTCATCGGTTCGCATTTCGATCGGCCTTGGTGGACGGGTGGCGTAGCCGTAAGGCTTTACCTCAATCGCGGCGACAGCGACGGCTGGCCGCGATTCGAGAATGTCACCGAGCGTGCCGGGCTGACGCCGCTGCCGATGAAATCGCCCCATGTCGAAGTGCAAGATTTCGACAACGACGGTTGGCCTGACATCTACACCAGCATCGTCAAATTCCGCGGCGAGGAAGCGCACCCGGTGATCTTCCGCAACCTTGGCAAGAAGGACGCGATGCCGCAATTCAAAGAGTTCGCGTTAGCCGTGAACGACTTTCCGACGGCCGAGGACCGCGCGATGGAATCCGTAGGACCGTTCTTCGAGAAGATGGAGCGCGAGCACAAGATTGTTTATACCGCTCCCGGCCCGAGCTGCGACTTTGACCGCGACGGACGGCTCGATCTATTCTTGGGGAACTGGTGGGTCAAGCAGCGATCGTTGTTGTTGAAAAACGAATCGCAGTCCGGCAACTGGCTACAAGTCACCGTAGCGGGCGGGGATGGCGTGAATCGCAACGGCATCGGATCGGTCGTGCAAGTTTATCCGTCGGGCAAGCTCGGTCAGCCCGATGCGCTGTGGTGCGCTCGCGAGATCGCCGTCGGATATGGCTATGCCTCCGGGCAAGAAGCGATCGCCCATCTTGGACTCGGGACGATGGACACCTGCGATATCATGGTCGTCTTGCCGCACGGCAAAGGGCGAACCGAGCGAACGGGAGTCGAAGCCAACCAACGTGTCACCATTGAACGCTAAACAAACCAAAGGAACTTGAACATGAAACTCCAACACCAACTGATGCTTGTCTTGATGGCGATGGCAACTGCCGCCACCGCCGCCGACCCGATGCCCAGCAAGTGGATCGACTCCACCGCCTACGTCATCCCCAAAGAGACCGCGACCGAAGGCGAAGGCTATTTCGCGATCATCGAAGGCCACAACGGCCGTCTCTACGTCGGCACGCACGCCAACTCGGTCAACTCGTGGCTGGTCGAATTCGATCCAGCCGCCGAGAAGATGAATATCGTTGTCGACGCTCACAAGGCCATCGGTACGGATCTGAAGGGATTCGGCTCGCAATCGAAGATTCACACGCGGAACAACACGGGCAAGCTCACCGGCAAGATCTACTTCGGCACAAAACAGGGATATCCGTCCGCCGAAGAGAAGCGCGAAGATTACCCCGGCGGCTATCCGATGGTCTACGATCCGAAAACCGGCGAGACCAAGGTCTATCCGATTCCCGTGCCGCATCACGGAATCAACAGCATCACGCCTGACGAAGCGCGTGGCGTGGCGTACATCTCGACGTGTTCCGATCATCGCCCCGGTCCCGGCGAGAACTCGATCTTCTTGAGTCTCGATTTGAAGACCGGCAAGTACCGCGAGCTGATGGACACGGAGCATTTCTACGGCTTCATCGTCGTCGATCACTTGGGCCGGGCGTATCATCCGATTCTCGGCGGCGACATCGCGCGCTACGATCCAAGCAGCGACAAGCTTGAACGGCTCAAACAAACGATCGATGGACAGCCGCCGACGGAAGCAAGCAGGCTGGCACTGACCCCGAATCCCGATCCGATCAACTGGGACATCTCTCCCGACGGCAAAACCCTGTACGCTCAACCTATGAGCAGCAACCAACTGTTCGCATACGACCTGACCGCTGAAGGCGACACGCTGCCGTGTCGCGCGTTGGGCACCTTGATTCCCGGTGGCAAGAACACCGACTGCCGCGCGATGTGTGTGGGTCCGTCGGGCGCGGCATGGTGCGCGATTACCGAGAGCGTGGAAGGGATCAGCGTATTGCACCTGGTTCGCTATCGGCCCGGCGATAAAGCGCCGGTCGACCTCGGTGCCGTCGCGGTGCGCAACCCGGACTTCACGGAGTTCACTGACAAAGATGGCAAGCCGCTCCCGTTCCATGGCGGTTTCACCAAGCTGGAGAACGGCAAGACCATTACGCGATACGTCATTCTTGGTGTCTGCGAGAGCAAGGACGGCAACGTCAACATTCTGGCGCTGCACCCCTACAGCGTGTTGCAGGTCCGAGCGGCCGACATTTCGGCGGCTGGATCGTAAACATTTTTTGGTTTAACCAACTTGATTTTCGGTTCCGACGCCGAAGTGGCGATTGCGAGCTAACTCGTTTGCGAGATGTGTTCGGCGATCCAGGCTTCGAGTTCGGCGAAGTCCACTGCCGGTAGTTCCGCCAGATCGGGACGCAGTTTCTGGGCACCGCCGAGATAGACGTGCGTGATCTCGCACTGCGTCTTCTCGGTGTTCCAGTGAACCAGAATCCGAATGCACTTCTGAAGCGAACCGGGAACATTCAGCTCATACGAGCAGAGCAGCGGCACGTCGCGCCAGCCGAGTTGCCTGGCGGCAAGGGCGGGGAATTCGGCGTCGAGATCGCGGGTCAAGGTGAAGGTCGCGCTGGCCACGTCTTCGGAATCGATCTCGTTGAAGCGGATCATCAGCGCCAGCAGCTTCTGAGTCTCCTTCAAGATCGCTTCGCGCGAATTCGCTTCCACCGTCGTCGCACCTCGAACACCGCGGCAAACCATTCTCGAACTTCCTCCCGCAAGGCCACGATAATACAGCAGACTTAAACTTACCGTCCCGATGCAGTGTCGGATAGACTGCCGCGACTAGCTGCCGCCGATGCGGCACCTCGTCCAACGACACAAGCCCTCCGCGTCTGGCAGGATGATCGGCGACATCACGATTTCATCGGGCTTCGCGTATCGATAAGTGTGGGCTCGCCGCATTTCGCCAGCCAACGTGCGGCAGGCCACGATCTCGCGGACGTAGAGATTCTCATCGCCCTGGCCGTACCCTTCGATCTCGTCCAGCACGGCGAGCGTCGCGTCCAGGTCCGCTTCCGCGATGTGCCATAACTCGCCCAAGATCAAGTCTTCGCCGGCAAGCAGCGCGGGGTAGTCGCCCAAATCGCGCAACTGGCCGCGGATCATGCACCATTCGATTTGCGACGGCTGGCGAGGCCAACATCGCGCTCGCTCTTCGCCGCGCTGGAGGGTTCCGTAGACAAAGATCGCCTCGACCCTTTGGGACATAGACATGAACTCCAAGAATCACGCCACTCGAACAACCAGGCCGCGACCGACGAACACGAGCCTCGCGATCACTTGCTCGGCCGTCAATCCCGACATGCGACAGACCGCGTCGCGATACGATTCCAGCTGCGGGCGATAATACTCGCGTTTCTTGTTCACGGCTTCATCATCTTCGGCGAGATCGGTCTTAAAGTCGAGGATGTCGGCGGCGACAAGCTGTTGCCCGGCATAGATCCACACAATGCGGTCGATGCTTCCGCTGAGCAACTGGCTGTCGTTGCGGACGGCAAACGTCCGTTCGTTTTCGACGACAAGATGCGGCTTGCCGCTCGAAAGTGCGTCGCAGACCGAATTGCAAAACCCGAGCTTTGCCGGCGCGTCGTAAGCTGCTTGCGATAACGCGCCCGCGACGTCAGGTTGCTGAAGCATTGCGTGGAACGCCGCCAACTCGCGCTCGATATCCAAGGGCGACGCCTCGCTACGCCTAAGTTCAACAGCAACTTGCCGCAGCATTTGCTCGTCCGGCAGCTCCTTGTCGCTCCACTTTACCAGCTCGAACCAAGCATGGATCAGTGTGCCGCGAGCCAGGGCCGACGATTGCCGAGGCTGTAACAGCTCGGCCATGTTTACCCGAGTGCCGCCTTCGAAACTGGAGGGGCTCTGCCGGTCGAGCCCGCGCCGGCGATGCTTCGTGGTCTTGGCGAGCCGGACTTTCGCGGGCAACGGCTCGCGAGTCGCGGTTGTCGCTGGCGCTTTGTGTGCGGCGCGCTCGAACCAATCACTTTCTCCGCACTCGTACAACAACGCGCCCGGCGGTGCGGGACCACCGCCGCGCAACGCCGACCGCAGCAAGCCCGCCGGCGTCAGCGGCATGAGCTTCTCATTCTGCTTCGAGGGAGCGATGACAATGTGCAACGCGTGGACGGCCCGCGTTAATGCCACATACAACACACAGAGCGACTCGGTGACCGTGCGGTCCGTCGCATCCTCGAACATCTGCTGAAACCTTCGCGGCAGAAGCCGTTGGATATCGGCGTTGACGTATCGGCAAAGCCGATCCGGAGGGCTGACCGGAGTCTTGCGGTGTACGACGAACGAATCTGGCGAGCCGATCAAGTGGCCGTCCAGTTCCGGAAGGACGACGACGTCGAACTCGAGTCCCTTCGCCTGATGGATCGTCATGACTCGCACCTGCGCGCTCGTTGGGTCGGCGACTCGCTGCTGCTCGACGAATTGCACAAAGTCATCAACACGATTGGTCGCCCGCTGCTGATAGGCGAAGGCGAGTTCCACAAGTTGTCCAAGCCGGCTTCGTTCTCGGGACGTGCAATGTGGCAACAGTAACTCGGTCCACGCTGCCACCGTCGGCCCATAACCCTGCTCGACCAACGCACGCCGAGCTTGATGGCTCAGTCGAACACAGCTCTTGTCATCGCCGTATTCGGTGAACCCAACACGTTCCCCAAGTGGGCTCGTGGCGACATGAAACCTCGCGACGGTGTCGCCAGGATGATCCGCTAGTTGCACCAGTGACATCACGAGAAGCACCGCAGCCGAATCCGTCAGCGGATTGCCTCCCTCTTCACTCGCCGATACGCCGTGCTCTCGCAACAGCCCGATCAAACGGCCCACGGTCTCGTTGCGCCGCACGAGAACGCCGACCGTGTGGTGCGGCGAGCGGCCCGCGAACTCGGCAACTCGTTGCGCAGTAAAGTCGAGTAAGGAGTCGCTGTCGGGCGCGGTCTCCATCGCGACATAGCCCGGCAAGTCACCGCGCTTTGTCGTGTGCCGCTCGAATTGCTGACACCACTTTCGCACCGCGTCTTCCGCCCGCCCGAGGTTGGTGTGCTGGAGGGCGTTCGTAAACACTTCATTAACGGTTTCGATCACTGGTTCGGACGAGCGAAAGCTCGCGTTTAAGCCAGTTTCATGCAGCCCCGTCAACTCCGAACGGATGGCATCAAAGATCTCCGCGACGCCGCCTCGCCAACCATAAATCGCTTGCTTGGTGTCGCCGACACAGAAGAAGGAGTCGTCCCTCTCGTCGCTGGTGACGCGTTTGGCGAACGGACGGAGTACTTCCCACTGAGCGGGCGCTGTATCCTGAAATTCGTCGAGCAATAAGTGATGGACATGGGCGTCGAGCCGATACGACATTTGGCGATAGGTGCCACTCGGCTCACTCGAAGCTTCGCGCAGCGAGCGGGCCAAGAATCGTGTGATGTCATCGAAGCGGTTCGCGTGTTGCTCGCGTTTCAGCATGGAGTATTCGGCATCGAACTTCTTCAGCAGCTCGTACGAACCTTCGGTCTGCATGGCGATCCGGCGAAGCAGGAGCGAGCGGGCATGCGTCAGCAATCGCTTGTAAACCGTTATCGCCTCTTCCGGAATCGGCTTTTTATAGTAAGTCACTTCGTCGGCGAGGATCTTCGCGGAAAGACCGTTCGCAATGAATTTCTCCCACTCGCCGACTAATCCTTGCGCGTAGTCGTCGTTTCGCGCCTTCTCGAACCGCTTGTCCGGCATGGGGATCGTCCGCAGGTCCTCTAGCAGCAGCACAAGCTCGTCGTCGTCAAGTGGTTTCTCGTATTTCAGCGCGTGCCAAGCGTCCGGTCCCGTCTCCTGGAACAAACTCTCTAGATCGTTCACCGTCGTTCGAATCAGCTGCCCGACGGTGCGACTTGCTTCACCCTTCGTCAACAAATGCGTCAGCGTGAGCAGTTCGTTCGTTTCTTGGCCGTGAATCACCGCCTCGATCGCCTGGTCTCGAATCGCGGCATCCTGGAGTTGGTCAACGATCTGCCAAGCTGGGGACAGGCCCACCTCGAGGCTCACGCTCCGAGCCATTTGTCCAAAGAAACTGTCGAGCGTGCTTACCTGCAACCGATGCAAGCTGCGGAGCAAGCCGACCAATTGCTGGCGACATCGCTCGCAGGTGAGAGATGGATCGGCGATGAATGTGCCGAGTTGTTCACACGCCTTCGGATCGCTAGCCGCTTCCGACAGCCGAACCACGATCCGATCGAGGATCTCCGCGGCGGCTTTGCGAGTGAACGTCGTTGCCAGAATCTGATCGGGCGCGACTCCCGCGTTCAACAGGCCGAGGAACCGGTTCGACAATTGAAAGGTCTTCCCAGTTCCCGCGGATGCCCGGATCACGGTTCGGGAGAAGGGTTCTGCGGTCGCGCTGCGCGTCATCCGTGATGATCTTTCTGTCGCAATGGTGGCTTCCAGCCGCCACCTATTCAGCGGCGGCTGGAAGCCATCGCCACTTCAATATCGGACACTTAATTCCCGAACGGTCCTTAAAGAGCTTCTCGAACAGTCGTTCAATTGTCGAGCATCTTCCCCGGCGAGAGCAAGGGCGCATGACAGGCCATACCGTTCCAAACCGGCGTTCTCGCTGGCAGTAAGTGGTCCGCAACAGCTACGAAACAACCTTCCCCGCTCGCACAACCAACGTTGCTTCCCAGCAGCCACCGGGCCGCCGCGCTTCGTGGGAGTCGATGAGAGGTGCCGCTGAATCGTTGTTTGCGAGTAGCGTCACGTCGGCGCAAGCACCGGGCGCAAGGGTGCCGACTTCGCCGGCCAGCCGTAAGATTTCCGCGGGCCGCGCGCCGACCCGGGCGAAGACTTCGTGCTTGGTCATGCCGGCGGCCACGAACTTGCTCATCGTCCGTGGCAGGTCGTGCCGCGGTTGGGAGCCGACGTGACGGGCATATTGGTCGGTGGAGATCGTGTCCGGATAAAAGCCGTCGGCAACGGCCGCTTCGGCCACGCGAAACGAAAAGCTCTTCATCCCGTGACAAGCGTCAAACAACACGCCCCGCCGACGGGCCTCGCGAACTTCCGGCAGCACCCGGGCGTCATCGCCGACAATGCTCCACTCGCCATCACGAAAAATGTACGTCACGACATCGCCGGATCGCAGCAAAGCAAGCTGCTCCGCGATCGGCCAGTGGGAAGGATTGTGCATCCCGTATAACAGCGGCCTGCCCGTTCGTTCGGCCACTTCCAACGCACGCCGCAAGACAAGCTGCGGATCAAGCGCGCATGAGTCGCGGCTGACATTGACGGCAATGCCCCAAATCAGGTCTCCGCCCTCCAGTGTGGCCTGCGTGCAAGCATCCACATCGACCCAGTCGAGATCTCGAAAGCACGGCCCGCCGTCCGGCTCTCCCTTTTTCGAAAGGCTGATCGCCAGCCGGACTCGAGTGCGGCTGCCTTCGATCGTTTCGCCGCGGTATGCCCGCCAGTTGTCCGCTCCGGCGTCTCCTTGCGAAAGGACGGTCGTGACGCCGCGGGGCAGGAACTCAAGATCCGGATCGACTCCGTATTTGGAGCCGCTCTTGGCGGGATGAGCGTGCAGATCGACGAGACCTGGCAACAACATCGCAGCAGGGAAATCCAGCGATCGCCGCGCGGTCCCGTCAACCTGTGCGCCAGCCGCGACGATGCGATCGCCGCGGATCGCGACCGCTCCGGGTCCGTCCAACCCGGTCTGCGTGCAGACGACTCGTCCGGCCCGGATCAAGAGATCGTAATCAAAGATCATTTTGCACCGATGCAATACAAACGGCGGTCGGTGCGCAAGAGGAGTTGGCCATCGCTGACGGCCGGAGATGCATTGGTGCGGCTGTCGTCATCTTCGAACACGTTGTGAGCCAGCAGTTCGAACTTCGGCTTGGCAGCGACCACATACGTGCCGTGTTGCTGCGACACGTAAAACAGTTTGCCATCGGCCAGCACGGGTGACGACCAGACTTGGCCCGCGCCGGGTTGAATCCGCTCTTCATACACCATCTCGCCCGTCGCCGGATTCTGACAGCAGGCGGTGCTGCCGTCGCGCGTCCAGTAGAGATGACCCTCGTAGTAAACCGGCGACGAAACGTTGGCACCCTTGTTCAGCCGCCAGACGCCGTGAGATTCGGTAACATCGCCGCTGCCTCCCGTGCGCACAGCCAGCGACGTGTGGCCGCCGCCGATCGCAAACACGACATCGTCGTGATAGACCACACTGGGACACACGTAGTGATGCACGCCCTCGGCACGCCACAATTCCTCGCCCGTGTCGGGGTTAAAGCTGAGCACGTGATCCGAGATGCTGACGACCAGTTCGGTGTTCTGTTTGCCTGGGACCAGCAGCGGTGTGTTCCATGACGAATTGATTCCTGTCGCGCGCCAAACTTCTTCGCCTGTCGTTTTGTCCAACGCTACGAGCGAGCCGCTTTCGACGCTGGCGTTAACGATCAGCAAGTTCTTGTACAACAAAGGCGAGCAGCCCGAGCCCCAACCGTTGGTGCCTTCGCCGACGCTTGCCTGCCACAACTCCTCGCCGTCCAGATCGAAACAAAACACGCCCGACTTGCCAAAGAAGACGTACAGCCGCTGGCCGTCGGTCGTGGGCGTGCTGGCCGCGTAGCCGTGGTAGGAACCTTCGCCTTGGTACTTGTGTTCAGGCAACTTGGGCTGGAACTGTTGGTGCCAGTTGACCTCTCCGCTTCGGCGATTCAGGCACAGCAGGTGCCGGACCAACTCCTGTTGGTCGCCCGCGCCCGGCTCAAGACCGTAGCCGGAGTAACAAGTGATGAACACGCGGTCGCCCAGCGCGATCGGACTGGACGCTCCCGGCCCCGGCATCTCGGTTTTCCAAACGACGTTTTCCCCGGATGACCACTGCAATGGCAGTCCCATCTCAGCGCTGACGCCCAGTCCGCCCTGGCCGCGGAATTGCGTCCAATCGGCTGCGGAGAGCGAGACGGGCGGGAATGCGAGGATCATGGCGACGAGCACTTGCAAAGCGTAGGATCGCATGGGGGTACCTTCTGTTCGGTGGGACGGGCGTGGAATGTAGCGTGACAATCTGGCACTGCGCGAAGTCAAAGGCAGCCGACCGCAAGAATCTTCTTTGGCAGCGCTGCTTGCGGATCGATTGTATCCATCGAAACCGGCTGATGACAACAAGCGTCCGCTCACGGTAGGGGGGTGTCGACGTTGGAGAAAGACGTTACTCCGAAGCTGCGTACGGCGGGTCGTCAAGCCTTCGTTCCGCGTAACGCGTTCCGCTTTAGATTGTTCCACTCGGTGGCAATGTCTGCACCAAGGTCTCGCAGAATCGCCTTGAGATCCTCAAACAAGTCCCGTTCCAGATCGATCTCCTTCGTCACGAATCCTTCGTCCGCAAGCATTTCGTCCGGCCAGGCGGCAAAGATCGACTGTTCCGCCGCGCGCCTGCTCTCGTTCGAGATCGTTGTAACGGAAGGTGCCGCCGAAGCTGCTACCGGGACGAACGCTGGCGACGCCGCTGGCTGACCGGATGGCGAAACAAAAGGTGTTGCGATGCGACTCGCAGGATCCGGGTTGGTCGTATCTGCGTGTAGTAAACTCGCCGCGCCCGATGCTTCACCCGCGCCGAAAGGTGAATTCAAGAAGTTGATGATGATCAGTGCATCGAGCGGTGACACACGGTTGTCGTCATTGGTATCGTAGAAGAAGGACGGTTTGCCGATCACGGGTGGTAACACACCAGGTCCACTCGCGTTGAGCTTGTTGACGATGATCAAAGCATCAATCGGCGCGACGACGGAGTCGTCGTTGACGTCCTTGCCCTTCTTGGGATTATGCCAGTCGTGGTTGCCGAGAATGGTAACCGTCACCGACGCGTTCGCTCGTAACCCATCCTTGTCCTCGACTGTGTAGACGACCGTATCCACGAACTGCTTGTCTTTGACAAGCTCTTGGAACGCGATCACCCGGGACGGGTCATAGTGGATCGTTCCACTGCCGTCGATGGTGATCTCGGGGCAGCTTTCGGACTGCGAATCCGTGCATAGTTGGCTGACGGCGGAAACCACGGTCAGTACATCGCCGGTGTCGGGGTCGTCGGCATGAGCCAGCACGTTGATCGCTAGAGACGTATCCTCGTCGGCCGTTCCCGCGTCAAATCCCGCGGCTGTGGGTAACTCGTTCACGTCCGCGACCTGGATCACGAACGCCTGTTCATGCGTGACGCCATTCGAACCGATCGAACGGACACGGACCGAATAGCTGGCCTTCGTCTCATAGTCCAGCAACGTCCCCGCCGTCACCGCCAGCTTGTCGCCGTTGATCCGGAATCTGTCGTTATCCGTCGCTTCCGTCCCGGCCACGAGCATGTAGGTGAATGTAACGCCGACATTCACCACCGTGGTCGTGAGCGTGCCGAGTTGGACGGGATTCGTTGTGTCCGTGTTTTCCGCAATCGTGTTCGACGAGAGACTGATCCTGGTGACCTCGAGCGTGAACACCCGTTCAAGAGTCGCGTTGCCTGAATCCTTCGTCCGTACCCGCACTGAATAATTGGACTGTGTGTCGCGGTTCAGTGTCGTTCCGGCCTTCAATTGCAGCAGGTTGGCTGTGATCTGGAATTTGCCGTTGTCGGTGTCTCCCGTCCCCGAGACCAGCGAGTAAGTGAAACTGTCCCCAGCATCTTGATCGGTCGTCGTGAGAGTCCCGATGCGCACGGCACTGGTCGTGTCCGAATTCTCGGCAATCGTATGCGAGGACAGCGTGATGTTAGTCGGCGGGTCGTTCGCATCCGTCAAGTTGATGGCCAAGCTGGCGGTGTCATCCGGTGAAGTACCCAGGGTGGGGTCGTCGACCGCGACGGTGACATCGAGCACCGGATTCGTTTCAAAGTCCAGCGATGTCCCTTGCTTCAGGAACAGCGCTCCGCCGTCGATCTCGAACAGGTTCTTGTCCGCCCCCGATAGGCTCAGTACGCGGGTTCCCAAGGCGTCGTCCGTGACCACCACGTCCGCGACTTTCACGCGACTGCTCGTGTTCGCATTCTCGGCCAGCGTTGTTACGGTATCTGCCAGCGACACCTGCGGCGGCTCGTTCACATCGGTGACCTGGATGGTGAAGACCTCTTCATACGTCGCAGCTGTGGAATCGGTCGTGCGGACGCGCACCGAGTAGCTGTCGCGAGTCTCGTGATCCAGGACCACACCGGGTTTGACTTCGAGCTTGTCGACGTTGATCCGGAATTGGCCGTTGTCGGTATCGCCGGTGCCAACGGCGAGCGAGTAGGTGTGCGTGTCGCCGGCATCCGCATCCGTGGTGGTCAGCATGCCAACTTCCACAGCACTTGTTGTGCTCGTGTTCTCATTGATGTTGCTGGGACTGAGGGCAATGTCGGTGGGAGTCTGGTTAAGGAGCGTGCTGGCGAAGTTGATGTTGCTGGCGTCTTCGTCACCCACCTGAACGATGTGTGCTCCAGGTACGAGTGCGTTGTTGACCACCGTCACCGTATGGAGCACGTTGTTGGCAATTGCCAAATCAGGGTCCCCGTCCATGTCAATGTCGCCCACTTCCAGGGCAAACGGGAGGGCATCGACAAAATCCGCCACGCCGAAGGACTCGGGCGGAGTGAAATGGGCACCGCCTAGATTGCGGAAGATTGCCATCCCATCACGAATCTCGCCAGTCACGACCAGATCGAGATCGCCGTCCTGATCCATGTCGCTGCTACGGACATCCAGCGGATTGAGGCCAACCGACAAGATGCTACTGGCGAATTGACCATTGCCGTTGTTCAACAGCAGCGTGAGGCTGCCTTCGTAGAAGTTGGCGATCACCAGATCCTGCCCATTCTGTCCATCGAAGTCCCCCGTCGTCACGGCGAGCGGGCCCGCGCCGACCGCAATTCGCCGCGGCGTTGCAAAGCTGAGCGTGCCGCCGGTCATCGCATTGTCGACAATGACGACTTCATTGCTCTTTTGCAGCACCACGGCCAGGTCTTTCTTTTGGTCACCATTGAAGTCGGCGATTGCGACGGCAATGGGATTGGCCGCGATATTGACCGCCGGGTTCAGAGGAATCGTGATCCAGTTTGCCTGAGGGAAGCCGCCAGACTTGTCGTTGATCAGCACTCGAACGTTGTTGTCTCCCGCATTGGCCACGACCAGATCGTCGTAATCGTCGTTGTTCAGATCGCCCACCGCAATGGCGAGTGGCCGGTTGCCGACCGCGTAAAAGTCCGCGGCAGATTCATCCTCAAACGTATTGTTCCCCAAGTTGAAAGTGACGGCGAGATTCGGAGAGGAGGCGTTGGCAATCGCCAGATCCATGCTACCATTTTTGTCGAAGTCGCCGGCAGCAACGGCCGCGGGACCAAAGCCTCGAATGCCGAACGAAAGTGCAGCGAGCGGCATAAACTCGCGTTGCCCGCCACCCAGATCAGTATTCAACAGCAGTGTAATGTTGCTCGACTCATCGTTGGCCACCGCCAAATCGGGGAATTCATCGTCGTTAATTTTGACGAAAGTTATCGCTTGAGGCTGCAGGCCCGTGTCGAATTGACGAGACGAGAACTGATTTCCCAGTGGAGCCGTCAGTCCGACCCGCGCCGGCAGCACCGCCCGCACCGTGTAGGTGCCGGAGGGAATGCTCGAGATGGTATAAGAACCATCCGCAGCCGTCTGGCCACTCGGCTCGGTAATCTCGAACTGGCTGTTGTTATTCAAGTCGACATAGATCCTCACGCCTGCAACTCCCGGCTCGCCCTGGTCGCGGCCGTCTTTGTTGAGGTCGTCGAAGAAGCGGCCGGTAATGTTGCGATTGCCGGCGGCGATGTCCGAACGAACGCCAAAGTTGACGCCATCGCGAATTTCACCAGCTCGCAATTCGACAACCCGTCGGCCATCGGAAGGCGCGACGAACAGGAAATCGTCCGGCTTGGACACTCGCACCGAATAAGGAGTCAGGGCGGGAATGCCGGCGATCATGTAGTTGCCGTTATCATCCGTCAGCACCGAAGGTTCGTTGGCGTCGAGCAGGCCGTCGTCGTTCAGGTCGATCCAGACGGTCGCGCTGCCAATACCCGGTTCTCCTGCCTCCTTCGCTCCGTTCTGGTCGATGTCGTGATAGAACGCGCCGTGGATCTCGCCGGGCAAGGCCCGGGAGCCGAAGTTGACATTCGTGGCGACGCCGCCAGCGGTCAATCCGACGGTATGTCCCAGACCGGGTGTGTTGAACAGCGGCAGGAGCCGGTTGTTGCCGCGGCCGGGTACGGCCACATCTTGATCGCCATCCCCATCGAGATCCGCGGCAACCAGATGCGTCGGTTGTGCGGGACTTGCGAAATCGCGATGTGGCTCGAACTCCAGCAGCCCGCCCTCGGAAACGATTCGCAACGTGCGTCCCTGGCTCACCGCGATCTGACTTTTGTCCAAGGCCCCCATCGCCGCCACACCACCGGCGAAGCGTTTCGTTTCGAAGGCGTTATCAAAGCCGAAGTCGACTTGCAGCAGGCCACGGTCATTGGCGTTGAACCCGATGTAGCCCAGGCGGGCGAACTTGGGGGCAATGCCGCGATCGGGCTCGTCGGTTTGGCCGCCGAAGTTCTTGATCATGCCAGCTTGGGTGTCATCGCCGAATTCGTCGAGCCCAAACACGCTGCTATCAACCGTCAAGATCGTCGGGCTGACAAGAGCGGATGTGTAAAGCAAGTCGACTGCAGCTTGTTCAACTCCCGTGCTCGTTTGGTTGCCGGGCAAGGCGGTCAAGCCGGGAACCAGCAGGTCGCGGACCCAGATCTCGATAAAGAACGACTCATCGACCGATACTTCGTTAATCGAAGTCGGCAGGGTCGTCAGCCCCTCGGCCGGAATGACGCTCGGTTCGCGGAGGAACACCATTTGATATTCCAACGTGCTCTGCGGCGTCACCGAAACGAGAAAGACATCTTCAGCGGGGACGTCGTCTTTGTCCCGCGCCGTGACGGTGATTGTGGCCGGCGTGCGATTCTGCGATGCCGAGTAAGCCTGATAGGTCAGCCGCAATTGATCGGTGTTGATGATCTCGGCAACGACCAGCGCCGGATTGCTGCTGATGACGCTGAACTTCGTCAGTGGCTCGTCGTCCGCATCGACGTCGTCGAAGACGCTATTCAGCGCGATCATTTCGACAGTCGCGCCATCGGCGCGGATGCGATTGTCGATACCGCTTCCCACCACGAACGGTGCGTCGTTCTCGTCGGTCACGTCGATCGTAATCGTCGCCGTATCGAACAGCCTGCCGGAATCGGTGACACGCACGGTGACTAAGTAGCGGTCCCGCGTCTCGTGATCGAGCGAGGTGGTTGTCGTCAACTGGCCGGTGGCCGAGTTGATCTGGAAAGGTGATCCGCCGGTTTCGAGTTGATAGCTCAGTGTGCTCCCATCGGGATCGGTGGCAACGACCGTGCCCACGACCGTACCGATCGACGAGTGCTCGCCCAACGAATAGGGCTGGTCATCGGCCACCGGCGGCCGATTGAACGGCAATTCGAATGCACCGATATCTGCGACCAGCAGCGTATCCCGGTTGCCATCCGCGGGACGAGGTTCGCCGCGTTGATCCGTGGCCGTGGAATTGCTGTCGTCGCCGGCATCGATCGCCGGGCTTCCTTCGAGCAGCCAGAATGTTCGCGTTGGGCCGCCGTTATCCTCCAAGGGTGCAATGACCGGGGGTTGATCGGCGCGGCGCTGTTGCCGAGCAAATCGCCCGCCGCGCCGAATCCCGTCGCTGCGCCGGCATCGCCGATCAGGTTGTGCCCGCCAGACGCGAAGTTCCCGCTGACATCGGGATTGCCGCCGTTCGCGAGATTCTTGGCGATCAGCGAGTTTTGCGGTTCGACGACGCCAATGCCGCCGTTAACGATGCCGCCGCCCAGGCCCAAGGTCGAGTTGTCCGCGATCGTTACATGAAGCAATCCGAGCGTGCCGGAATCGTTAAACAGCGCTCCGCCGTTGCCGTCGGCATGGTTGTTTCCAAACGAGCTGTTGGTCACCTGCAAGTTGCTCGTGCGGTGATAGATCGCCCCGCCATCTTTTGCCGCCGTGTTGGCCGAGAACGTGCTGTTGACGATGACCACCTGGGTGCTGCTGATTGCTTGGTCATAGATCGCCCCGCCATCGGACGAAGCGTCGTTCTGATCGAACGTCGAGTCAACAATCATCAGTGAACCGCTGCTATGGATCGCGGCTCCGCTTTTTGCTTGATTCCCTTGGAACACGACGCGCCGGATTTCGGCAATCGTCCCGCTGTTTCTGATCGCTCCGCCGACGGGAGAGTTTCCTCCAATCGCCGAGTTGTTTGCGAACAGGCTATCCGAGATGCTGAGCGTCGCACCGCCGTCATTCCGAATCGCGCCTGCTTGCTCGGCCTGATTCAGAGTGAAAGTGCTCCCGGTGATCGTCAACGCGCCGTCATTGTCGATCGCCCCGGCCCGCGCACCTTGGTTCGCTGTGAAGACACTGTCGATGATCGTCAGCGTGCCGTCTTCGTTGAATGCGCCGCCGCCAGCGTCGCTGGAACCACCAATTACGTTGCCATTGCGGACGGTGACTCCGACCAGTCGCAACTCGGTGCCGGGTAACACATGGAACACCCGGTCCAAGTTGGCCGCATCAATGAAGGTCACGTCAGCGCCGGCACCTTGGATGAGCAGGAAGCCGCCCTTGTCCGTAACATCGAAGTCGCCCGTGCGGGTCAAGTCTTCGTCAGCCCCGGCCCGCGTCAATGTGTAAACGCCCGCGGGTAGAATGATCCTATCGGGGCCAGCAAGACTGTTGGCTTCCATGATCGCGGCCCGCAACGTGATCTCGCCAGGCGTGCCAGTCGTTGCAGCGCCATCGCCGGGAGTTACATCCACTTTGTCCAGAGTGCTCGTGACTGTCAGCAGCGGATCATCATCCGGGATCGTGATCACGGCTTCATCGTCCGCCAACGTGGCGAAGTCGGGGTTCGTCAACTTGATTCGGAATCGCTCGCCACCCGGCTCATAATCAAAGTCCCCGATGACGGGGATCATGATCTTTTGGCTCGTCTGGCCGGCGGCAAAGGTAACGCTGCCGGCCACGTGCGTGTAATCGCTGCCCGCGTTGGCCGTATCGTCCTGCGTGGCGAATTGAACGGTCACGTCGCGCCCGCTGGCCGCGGACAAAGTGATTGTCACTTCGACATCTTGACTTCCCTGGTCTCCTTCTGGATCGACCGTCAGGTCGCCGATCGACAGCAATGGAAGAGCGTCGTCATCGGCGATCGTCGCGCGGGCCTGGCCGTCGTCGATGCGAGCGTTCACAGCATTGAACAAGTCGACAAAAAAGGTTTCGTCAAACTCGTCTGTCGTGTCGCCATTGATTGTCACGACGACCGTCTTCGTGGTCTCACCCGGATCGAACGTCAAAGATCCGCTAGTGCTTACGTAGTCCACATCCGCGACCGCGGTGCCCGGTGCAGTGCGAAATCCGACGGTTGTCGACACACTGCTGGCCGACGACAACGTGACTTGGAAATTGAGTGACTTCGTTCCGTTGTCGCCCTCGTCGATGAGTTGAGGGTCGCTGATGGATAGCGTCAACTCAGTGCCAAAGTCACGATCCGTTACAATGGTCCCCGGCAGGACGAAGATCGAATGTGCTTGTTGCAGGTGATTGGGGTGTAACGAGATGCTTCCGCCATTGCTGACCACGAGGTCCGGCAACTCGTCGCCGTCGAAATCAGCCGCGACGATCCTATCTGGATTCAAGCCCGTTTCAAAGGTTCCTGACAGCGAAAATGTCCCAGTGCCATCGTTGACCAGAAGCGTCAAATTGTGACTTTCGTTGTTGCTTACCGCCAGATCGAGATCTCCGTCGCCGTCGACGTCCAGAGTGGTCATCCCATACGGTCTAATTCCCACGGCCACGTTCGCTGACGCTGCAAAATTCCCCTGGCCGTCGTTGCGCGACACCAGGACTTCATTCGCGTTGTAGTCGGCGATCACGGCATCCAAGTCCCCGTCGCGGTCCACGTCCGCAAGCAGCACGACGCGAGGATTTTGCGCAACGGCAATCTGCGACTGGCTGAGAAATCCCCCATTTCCGTCGTTGAGCGACAGCGCAACCCAACCGTTGAGGCCGAGAGTGATGACCAGGTCGGGCTGGCCGTCACCATTCATATCGCCAACCGCGACCGACTGCGGGGCCGGATTCATTCCCAAATCGGCCGAATCTCCCCCGTCGGACAGATTGCCTGCGCCGTCATTAATCAGATAAGACAAGTTTCGGCTGCCGTTGTTGACCGCCACCAAATCCAAGTCGCCATCGCCGTCAAGGTCGGCGGCCAACAAGGCGACGGGCGTTTCGATGTCAAACCCGTACTGTACAGAACCCTGTATCGCGAAATTGCCTTGGCCATCGCCGAGCATCACGCTCGCCCGATTGCGCACGGCCACCGCAAGATCGAGATGGCCGTCTGCGTTGAAGTCACCCTTGGCCAAACCGTACGCCAATTCCCGCCCCGCCTCGGATTGTGTTCGGGAAAAGGTCCCGTCGCCGTTGTTGGCGAAGAAGGAAAATCTCGTGGAGGTCTCGGCGACGGCCAGATCTGTCAATCCGTCCTCGTTAAAATCGCCCGTTACCATGTTCTGTGCCGTGGCATCGTCGGCGAGATTGGTTGCGGCTGAGAAATCCGAGAGCGCCGGTGCGGTCTGTCTCCAGCCAGTCTGAAACTGCTCGGCCACCCGATAGGTCACTTGCGGTGGCAGCTCCGTGAAGCTGTAGATGCCGTTTTGATCCGTCAGCGACGATTCCTCGCCAGGATCGAGCAGGCCGTTATTGTTGTCATCCAGATAGATCGTCCAGCCAGCGAGGCCCGGTTCGCCTAGGTCGCGGACGCCGTTGCCGTTGAGGTCGTGGAACTTCACTCCCAGGATTTCGCCGAAGTAGACTTCGACGGCCCCGATGTCAACGGTGGCTGTACCGTCGTCGTCGCCATCTTGCGGCCGTGGCGAACCGACTTGATCGGTTGCCGGCGCGCCAGCATTGTTGCCGCGATCGATCGCCGGACTGCCGGGCAACGGCAGGTGTGTCAGGGTCGGGCCGCCGTTGTCTTGCAACGGGCCAAGCAGCGGATCGATGGGGCTGGGTGAAGTCCCGACCTGATCTCCGTCGACGCCGTGGGTAAAACCGGCCGAGCCGCCGCCATTGCCGATCAGATTGCCGCCGAGCGAATTGAAGGCGTCACGGACGTCCGGGTTAGTTGTCGTGGCCGGGTTGCCCGCGATGATCGAATTGCCGACGTTGATCGTTCCCGCCGCCTTTGCGATCTGGGCATCGGGCGATGAGTTGCCGGTGATCGTGCCATTCAGGATCGTCACCACACCGTTCTCGACGCAGATCCCACCGCAGAACGTCGTCGCCGAGTTGAAGCTGAGCGTGCTGTTGGTCAGATCGAACGTCCCCTGCCGGTTATAGATGCCGCCGCCGTCCACCGCCGAGTTACCGGCAAGCGTGGTCGCCATCACGGACGACGTCGCGCTGACACCATCGCTATAAATACCGCCGCCGCGATTGGTCGCGATGTTGTCGGTCAAGCTCGAACGATTCACGATCAGGTCCACGTCCGTGACACTGATGCCACCTCCCGTTCGAGCGGTGTTGTCGGTCACGATCGAATCATTCACGATCAGGTCGCCGCCATACACAAAGACGCCGCCACCTCCGTAAGTCAGCGCCGTATTATCGGACAGCGTGCTGTCGTTGATCGTGACCACCGGCGACGAACCGAACACCGTTCCATAGACCGCGCCACCACGATCGTTTGTTGTATTGTCGGAAAGGACTGAACGGTTGATCGTGACTACGGAATTCGTCGAGATCGCGCCGCCGTCGCGAAACGCAAAGTTGGTGGTCAACAGACTGTCGGAGACCGACAAGATTCCTTCATTGGCGATGGCTCCGCCATCGTCCTGCGAAGCCGTCGTATCGCCGCCGGTGATCGTGATGCCCGAGATGTCAAGCATCCCGCCCGGTCGCACATAGAAGGCGCGGTCTAGTCCGGCGGCGTCGATCACGGTTATGTCTCGTCCCACTCCAAAGATCGCGATGTGAGCGGTGATATCCAGGTCGCCGGTACGTGCGAACTGTTCTCCAGCACCGGGAATCGCCAGCCTGTAAGTCCCTGCCGGCAGCGCGATACTACGCGAGCCACCCAAGGCGTTGGATTCCATGATGGCGGCGCGAAGCGTCGTGCGTCCCAACGCATCTTCGGCCACGCCATCGCCTGGAATGGCATCGACCGCGTCGAATTCACTGTCGACGAAGAAGCCGACAAAGCCGGATTCAAACGCGCCGATGTCCACAAGGCCGTTGATGATCCGCGGCGCGCCACGCTGATCTGTCGTCGTCGCGCCGGCGTTGCTTCCCGCATCAATCGCAGGACTGCCCGGCAGTAGGTTATGTGTGAATGTTGGACCACCGTTGTCTTGCAGCGGACCCAGCATGGCGTCAATTGGACTGCCGCTCGTGCCGACGATGTCGCCGTTCACGCCGTTAGTGAATCCTGACGTGTTTGCCACCCACTGCGCACCAATCAGATTATGTCCGCCGGAAGTGAACGCACCACTGGTGACGTTGTCGGCGATAATCGTGTTCGTGACGGAAAACGAACCGGTGCCTACATGTAGGACTCCGCCGTAAAACGACGCTGTGTTGTCAGCAATCGTACTGTTGATGACCGTCACGGGATTGGGAGACGAGTTGTAGATTCCGCCGCCATCGAGAGTGGTCGCGTTGCGCGAGATCGTGGTATTGGTGACGGTCAGCCAGCCTTGGTTACGAATCCCGCCCCCAAGACTCCCTGTTCCGGTGCCTGAATTGCCCGAGACCGTGCTGCCGCTGATCGTCAAGCTGGCGGACGTGTCGCCATTGTAGATGCCGCTACCACCGCCGCCGGTCGTTTGGTTATCGGAAATCGTACTGTCGATGATCGTCAGAATCGCATTCTGGCCTGTGATGATACCGCCGCCAAACTCCGCCGAGTTGCTCGAAATGGTCGTGTCCAAAATTGTCATGCGACCGCCGTTGCCGCCGATCGAGACGCCCCCGCCACCACCACCAGCCGTATTGTTGGAGAAAGTGCTGCCGGTGATCGTTACCGATACGCTTCCCGTCGTGTAAATGGCACCCCCGTCGTCCGGCCCCACTCCGCTTGCCTGGTTACCGGAAAACGTACTATCGGTGATTGTCAACGAGGCACCCGAATCGTAGATAGCTCCGCCCACGTCCGCCGTGTTTCCGGTAAAGACCGTTGCGGTTACCGTCGCGGTGGCTGTCGCTGCGTTGTTGATGCCGCCGCCAAAGAACGCCGTATTGTTGCTGACCTCACTATCGCTGAGCGCGAGCGTGCCGGCGTTAAGGATGCCGCCGCCGCTGTCGCCGAACCCATTACCACCATCGCCTCCTGCGATCGTCAGACCAACCAAGCCGAGTGCAGCCCCGTTGGCGATGTGCAGGACACGGTCAAGCCCGGCACCGTCGATGGTTGTCGTGCCCGCGCCGAGACCCACGATGGTCAGTGAACCGCTGGTATCCTTGATATCCAGATCTCCAGTCTCGCCTTGATCCTCACCGGCACCTGCAATGCTAAGTGTGAAAACGCCGTCAGCCAACAGGATCGTTTGGTGTCCCGCCAGTACGTTCGCCTCCATCACCGCGGCGCGGAGGGAAGTGTTACCGCTGGCATCGCGGGCGACACCGTCGCCGGGGTTGGCATCGACGGTGTCTTCGGCCGTGTCGACAACGAATCCGAATTCGACCGCGCCGATATCGACGGTAGCCGTGCCATCGCCGTCGCCGTCCGTGATGCGAGCGACGCCGCGTTGTTCGAGTGCTGGCACGCCCGTGTTGTCGCCCGCATCGATTGCCGGACTATTCGGCATCAAGGCATGCGTCAATGTTGGCCCGCCGTTGTCGCGCAGCGGCCCCACCTGCGGGTCGAGCGGGCTGCCGCTGCTGCCGACCTTGTCGCCGTTCACGCCGTCCGCGAAGGCCACGGCGCCGTCGAGGATGCCGATCAGGTTGTTGCCCAGCGAGTTAAACGTGCCGGCACCCCCGTTGTCGTGAAGATCGGCACCGCTGCTCGCTGAATTAGCTGCAATCAACGAGTTCTTCAAGTTGACCGTGGCGATATTCTGGATTCCACCACCCGTGACGGCGACATTCAACGTGACCGTCGAGTTGACGAACGTGACATCTGCTCCTTGCGGGCGAAACACGTATAACCCACCACCTTCATTTGCCACGTTGCCCGTCAGGGTTGAATTCACGAAAGATGCCGAGGAATCGTAAACATAAGCTCCGCCGCCTTGTCCCGCGTCGTTGTTCGAGAGCAGACTGCGCGAGACGTTTAGCGTCCCGCCCGCTTGGAAGACGCCGCCACCGTCCGTGCCCGCCGAGTTGTTGCTCAAAACGGTGTCGGTGATGGTAACCGTTCCTGAACTCTCGTGAACGAGGCCGCCGCCAAAGTTCACCGCCGTGTTGTTCGTCACCGTGCTGTTGAGCAGTGTGAGTTGCGCCAAGCCAATGTTGTAGGTGCCGCCTGCTCTCTCGCTGGAGTTTCGCGAAATCGTGCTCGATGTCACAATCATCACACCGATACTCGTATTCGACAGCCCGCCGCCGTTGGCACCTATCCGGACGGAGTTTTGATCGATCAGGCTGCTCGAAATCGTGACCGGCCCGCCCGAGTTGTGGATTGCGCCACCGTTGCCCGCCGCAAAGTTGTTGGTAAAAGTACCGCCGGTTACCGTAAGTGTCGTATCAACCTCGTCGAAGATCGCACCACCACTTGCCGCAGTCGAGTTGTTGTTGTCAAACATTGTGTTGGAGATGGTCGCCGTGATCCCACTGGTGAAGGGAAGCCCGTTAAACAACCCGGCTCCACCTCCATAAACGATATTGTTGGTCACCAGCGAATCGGTCATGGTGAGCGAACCCTGGTTGTAGATCGCCCCGCCCTGACCACCGATGGAGGCCGCGTCGTTGCTGTCGAGCGTCACGCCCACGAGTTCCAGCGTGCCCGAATTAAGAATGCCGGCTCCATCCGCCCCGCCCGTCAGCAGCCCGTTGCGAATCGTGACTCCTTCCACTCGCAATCGTTTGCCGGACTTGACATCAAAAAAATGCGATCGAGGTCCGCGGCGTCGATGAACGTGCTGGCCGCTCCAGCTCCGATGATGGTCAGGTCGTCCTTGATATCGAGGTCACCGGTCAGCGCGTTGTCCTCGTCCGCCCCGGCCAAACTGAGCGTGTACGTGCCGACCGGCAGGATGATCGTCTGCGGGCCGACCAGACTGTTCGCTTCCATGATCGCGGCGCGAAGCGTTGCATTGCCCGATGCGTCCTTGGGTTGCCCGTCGCCAAGGTTCGCATCGACCGTATCCAGTGTGCTGTCGACGACCAGCCCGGCAGCCAGCACCAACGTATTCGGGGCGTACAGTGTTTCCAGCATCACGCCTTGGCCAAGTGTCGGCAGGTTCTTGGTCGCAAAGTCGCCCACGCGCGAGTCGAAGGTGGCCACGGGAAAGACATCGGTCAGCCCAGGTTGGAAGCCATTGCCGGCAGTGACGTTGAGCGTTCCTCCGAGCGTCAAGGCTCCCGTTACGGACACGCGGCCGAATTCGGAAGGGGCGGTGCCCGTCAGCTTGATGTTCGTAACACCACTAGTTGTCTGAGTGAAGCCATTATTAAAGTTGATCTGGCCACCGGCGTCGGCCGTTACACGTCCGCTGCTGGATAAAAGGTCGTTGACAGAGAGTACCGATCCTGCAGTTGCTCGCAGTTCGCCAGTATGCGTCAGAGTATCGCCGGTTACCGTAATCGTGGCACTCACGTCGGAAAGGATGGTGCCCTGGTTGACCGATGGAAGCGACGGCTCACCGACAATTCCGGCTTCGCCGTGAATTGTAATGTTGGGGCCGATCGTCAACGTCCCCGTCAGCGAACGAACCAACTTGCGAGGATCGCCGCCAGAAAAGACCACGTCACCCGTTCCGTCCAGCGTCTGACTGTCCGAGAAGTACAAACGCGTAAAGCAACCGTCAAGGCCACCACCAGAGCAGCTGCCTGGTTCGACGAACAGAGTCATCGTGCCGTTGAGAGTAATCCCGTTTTCGATAGTTAACTGCGTCCGGCTGTTGATCGTCAGGTCCGCCTCCAACGTCACACCGTCAAGCGTGCCGCCATTGGAAGAGATCGCGGCACTATTTCCACCTAACACTGTCCCACCAATTATCGCGCCACCGGTCAGAAGCAAGGCGGCCTCCGCTTGTAACGTCCCTGATACGGTCAGTGATCCACCAGAGAGTGTAAAGTCTTCACGCATGAGAAGCCTTGACACAGCGGTGCTCCCTAGCGAATGCACGATGCTCTGTTCGCCCGGCACATCGACTAGTACGTTCGAACCAGAGCCCGGCAACGTGTCATTGTTCCAGTTAGCGGCGTCTCGCCAGGAGGTGCCGTCACCGCCGCCGTCCCAGAACGTCGATGTAAATACGAACGCCGCCGTATCGGTCGCGGTGCTGAACGGTGTCGCCCCGCCATTGGTTGCCGTATCGACCTTCGTAAAAGGCGTGCCTGTCGTTTGATCCCACGCCCGCAATGTGACGGCATCGTTGACCGAGAAAGAGAACGCGACAATTGGCTGAAAGCGGACTCGGTTATTCGCGTCCGCCGGCAGCAATAATGCCGAGGACAGGCTGACGGCTCCCACATTGTTCCAAGTCACACCGCCGTCGGCACTGTATTGCAC
Source organism: Planctomycetota bacterium (assembly GCA_027622275.1). Lineage (GTDB taxonomy): Bacteria > Planctomycetota > Planctomycetia > Pirellulales > Pirellulaceae. Next base: position 82,410 of record JAQBZB010000005.1, read on the forward strand.
GGTGCCGAGTGCTTCATTGGTCGCGGTGATGGCAATTCCAGAGAGCGCGAGCGCGTTCGCGTCACGGACTCCGCGGGTCAGTTCGGTGACCGGAATTCCAGCGTTCTCCGCGGCGCTAACATTTCTCGGGCGGATGTCGAATAGATCCGTATCCGCTAAGACGGGAGACGAGTTGTATTCGACTTCGACAGCTCCCACGTCGCTGATCGCCGTAGCCAAATTGTCGCCGTTCAACGGACGAGCAAGGCCCCGTTGGTCGGTCAACGGAGCCTTGAGATCGTCGCCAGTGTCCACGGCCGGGCTGCCTGGCAGCAACGCGTGAGTAAGCGTCGGCCCGCCGTTGTCGCTCAGTGGTCCGAGCAATGGATTCAAGGGACTGCCGCTGCTGCCGACCTGATCGCCCTTGCTCCCGTTTGTGAAACCAGTGGCCGTTGCGACATTGCCGATCAGATTGTGGCCCTGGCTTGTAAACACGCCCATAACATCGGGATGGCTGGAGGTTGCCGTATTCCCGGCGATGATCGTGTTGATGACGTTGACCGCGCCGGAGACCTGTAAAACGCCGCCTGCGTTAGTCGCCGAGTTGTTGGTCACCGTTGCGTTTTGCAGCGTCGTTGAGCCGCTGCCGATCTGACGGATGCCACCGCCATCGCCTCCGGCTGTGTTGGCAGAGATGGTTGAGTTGATGATGGTCAGCGTGCCGATGAAGTTGTTCAGCGCGGCGCCGCCATCGGTGCCGGCGTGATTTGCCGACAGGGTGCTGCGGCGTATCGTGACGTCACCGCCGTTGTTGAAAACGCCGCCGCCCAACCCCGATAAGGCCTGATTGTTCGAGATCGTGCTATCGGCAATCTGAACCGTCGTGCCGCCCTGGGTGAATATCCCGCCTCCATGATCGGTCGCAGAATTGTTGGAAATGGTACTCGAAGTCACGGTCAGGACAGCGTCGTCGCCGTTATAGATCCCGCCTCCCTCGTCGGTCGCGGTGTTGCCATCGACGACTATATTGGTGAGCGTCAAAGCACCTGAATTCAGAATCCCGCCGCCATCGGTCGCGCCGCCGGCGCGACCCCGTGTGATCGTCAAAGCGAAGACGTCAACAATTCCGGAAGCCCCAATGTTCAGAACGCGGTCAAGATTGTTGCCATCGATCGTCGTCGTCCCGGCACCCGCCCCCACGATCGTAATTTGCCCCGTGATGTTCAGGTCACCGCTCGCATCGTCGTTCGTTCCAGCCGGCGCGATCGTCAGCGTGTAAACACCGGCGGGCAGCGTGATCACATCATCGCCGGCGTGCGCATTGGCTTCCATAATCGCGGCGCGAAGCGTGATGTTGCCCGAGACGGTGTCAACGACGCCGTTGCCGGGATTCGTATCGATCTCGTCGGCCGTGCTGTTGACGGTCAAGTCAAGCACGGACTGCCCGCCCACCGTGACCGGGGCATCCGTCTTGTTGATCAGCACCGAGATGCTGCTGTCGGTCTGGTTGGCGGTGGCGAGGTCGAGGGCTCCGTCGTTGTCAAAATCGGCGGCGACGATCGCCACCGGGCCATCGGCGACATCAAAGCGAAGTGGCGCGTCGAAGCGAGCGTCGCCCAGATTTAACATCACGGCGACGCTGTGCGAATCACGATTGGCAACCGCCAGATCCGGCTTTCCGTCCGCGTTGAAGTCGCCTGTCGTGATGCTCGATGGATTCAATCCGCCCGAGTTGATATCGGCGAGCTGCGTGAAAGCCCGATTGCCGTCGTTGCGCAGGATTGTCAGGCTGTGAGTCGTGGGCTTGGTCACAATCAGATCGGGACCGTTCTGGCCGTCGATGTCCGCCACGGCCAATCCGAGCAGCGAATCGGCGAATGTGTAGCTGACAGCCGCCACGAAAGTCCCTTGATCATTAAAGAAGATCTTCACCTGCTTCAGGTCAGCACTGGCCAGCGCCAGGTCAATCGCGCCGTCGTTGTCAAAGTCCGCCAAGGCCAGGGCAACCGGTTTCGTCCCTTGTGCCAGCGACGTGGGATCTTCAAACGTCCCGTCGCCTCGCCCGAGCAGCAACGAGACGTCGCCGGACGATTCGTTCGCCACAAACAAGTCCACGTCGCCGTCGCCGTTCACGTCTCCCGTGGCTAGGGCCGTGGGACGTTCGCCGACGTCGATCGTATGAATCGTGGCGAAGCCGCCGTCTCCGTTGTTGAGTATGATGCTGACTTGGTCGGCCAGACGGTTGGCGATGGCGATGTCGACGGATCGGTCGTTATCGAAGTCGGCGGCAACCACGGCAGCTGGAAAGGCTCCGGTGCCGACCGCAGGTTGTGGCGTGAAGTTCAAATCGCGCGGCAATGTCGGGATGTAGTTGGCCTGCGGAACTTCCATCACGCGATACTCGCCGGGCAACAAACGGAAGCTGTCGTCAAACGTGTACAACCCGGTCTCATCGAAATTTGAGGTGGCAGGATTGTCAGACTGAGTCTGGACAGCCGGTTCGTTTTCCGACGCGTCCAAGCGGCCGTTGTTGTTCAGATCGAGATAGATGGTCCAGCCCGCCAAACCAGGTTCGCCCCCGTCGCGTAACCCGTTGCCGTTGGCGTCGTGAAACTTGAGCCCCTGAATTTCGACATAAAAACGCTCGAAGGCACCAATGTCGACCAGCCCGCCGCCGTCGGTCGGCCTCGGAAAACCGCGTTGATCGACCGTCGGGGCACCGATGGCGCTGCCGGCGTTGCGAGCCGGGCTCTCCGGCGCGAGTGCGTGCGTTCTCGTCGGGCCAAGATTGTCTGCCAATGGGAACAAGCCGGCGTCGAGCGGAGTGGTTGCGTTGCCAACTTGGTCGCCGTTGACGCCGTCCGTGAAGCCGCTGCCCACTTGGCCAATGCCGATCAGATTGCTGCCGAGTGAATTAAAAGCACCTTGAAGATCCTGGGCCGTTCCGCCGTGCGTATTGGCCGCCACAATGGTATTGCGCAGTTGAAAAGCGGCGGCGTTGCCGAGGTTCGTGATCCCGCCGCCACGATTCTCCGTGATCGTGACATTCTGGAGCGAAACGCTCGAACTGCCGGAGATGGCACCGCTTTGGATATCGGACTGATTTGCGGAGAACGTGCTGTTGCGTATCGTGGCGACACCGCTCCCCGAGTTGTAAAGGCCGCTGCCATTGGCGGTCGCATGATTGTCGACCAACAGGCTCCGCGTGATTTGCAATTGTCCGGTGCTGCTGATGCCACCGCCATTGGCCGCTTGATTGGCTTCCAGCGTACTATCGACAAAAGATAGAGTGCCCACGTTTCTTATCGCACCGCCGTCTTCGTTCGTTTCGCCACCTTGCAGGCTGACATAGTGTAATTGGAATGTTGCGTTGGCATGCACGTCGAAGATGCGGTCAATCCCTACGCTCGCCAAGTCGGCGCGGGCATCAATAATCGTGCGTGTCCCTTGCAAGCCGATGATCGTGACGGACCCGAGCACATCCAAGTCACCCAACTCCGCCGTATCGTCGTCGCCTGCCAGTGTCAGGCGGTACACCACCTCCGCCTGCGTCCCTGTGGATCGGACATCGAGGAGAATCGTCTTTTCCTGGCCGGAGGCATTGGCGTGCATCAGCGCGGAACGCAGCGAGATGCTTCCGTTGGCGTCTTCGGGCCCGGAAGCCGCATCGGCAGCGGTCGTGTCCGCGGTCGTGTTGACCCGGATCTCGCCGATGTTGGAAACGTTGACCGTGAAAGATCCCAGGCGCTGGGCTCTGGCAAAGTTGCCGGCGAGGTCGGAGACTTGCCCCGAACGTAAGAAGATCTCGTACGTCCCGTTATCGAGGAAGTCCCACGTTCCGCCCGGCGCGTCAACAATGTAGGTGGCCAGCACTTTGCCATTGGCTGCCACACGCCGATCGAACCTGGCAGGAATTGTTCCTTGAGCGCCCTGACTTGCTCTCACGAAAACATCTTGTTCACCGATCGTGCTCAGAGAAATAGCGGTGTCATCTTCGTACACCACACCGATCGTGTGTTCCGACCCGGCGCTTTCGATCAACGGTTGGAAGTCTGGGCTGAGGCTGGCTTGTGGCGCAAACGTGTCGATCGTCAATGCAGCGAGCGCGTTCAATCGCCCGCTGGTGTCCACCTTGTTGCGCAATGAATCCAGTGAGTCGGCGCTTTCCAGAATTGCTTCCCGCACTTCCGCTGCTGTTGCCGTTGGAATCCGCGACCAGACCAACGCCGCTACACCGCTGACGTGCGGCGCGGCCATGCTCGTGCCGCTGCGCAAGTAGTAGTCACCGTCGGGATCGAACGGCAAAGCTGGGTTCCGGGGAACGGTGCTGTTGATACCGACGCCCGGTGCCGCGATGTCCACCGAATGGCGGCCGAAGTTACTTGAGAACGCCAGTAAATCGTTGTGGTCGGTAGATGCCACGGAGATGATATTGTCCAGATCGTAGCCGGCGGGATAGAAAGGCTGTGCGTCCGTATCCCGACCGCCCAGCCGATTGGTGCCGTTGCCGGCCGCGGCCACAATGAGAATGTCAGCGTCGTCACCGGCCCGCTCGATCGAATCCCGCAACTCGCGGTCAAAACCGCCGAAGCCGCCCCAGCTTGTATTGAGCACTTGCAGGTTGATGCCGAAGTCACTCCCCATCATCGTCGCATAGTTGATGGCGTCGCGGCCGCTGGCTGGCGTACCTTTATTGAGAGCGCTCAAGTTCTTCAGCACCATCAACGAGGTTTCCCAAGCGACCCCCGTCACACCCCGGGCGTTGCCCCCCATAGCGCCGATGATGCCCCCGACGTGCGTTCCGTGGCTGTTATCATCCCAAGGATCGTTGTCGTTGTTGACGAAGTCCCAACCGATCAAGTCGTCTGTCTTGCCGTTGAGATCTTCGTCGGTGCCGTTCGCCCAATCCGAGTCCAGCAGCAAGTCGCCGGCGTCGATGTATCCGGTGCTGTTCAAGTCTTCGACGTACTGCGCATTGGGACCGCCGAGTTGTAAATCGACAAACGTGATCAGGCCGTCTGCGTCAACATCTTGCAGGTCATCGCGAAACGCGGCTGGAAGCTCGCCCGGGTTCAGCCAGATATTGAGGTACAGATCGGGGTGCGTGTAATCGATCCCCGAGTCAACAAGCCCCACCACCATGCTGCGATCGCCGACGGATTGTCCGTTGGTCGTGAAGATGTCCCACGCTTCGGGCGCGTCGATATCGGCGTCCGCCTTGCCGCCGGATTGCTCGATGTTGTCGAGCGAGAACTGTTGTCCGAACAATGAGTCGTCGGGAGTGACTTGCCCCTGATAGATTTCCAAGTCGGGAGAAAAGCTCGCGATGTGGGGATTGCTGCTGAGGCTGGCGATAATCTGTGCCGTGTTCACGCAGGGAGCTTCGATGAGAACTTGGCCCGGCAAGCCGAGGCCTCTCAGCACCCGAAAGTCGATCCCCCTTCCGTTCAGCAGCGGCCCCACGTCTTGCACCGAGTTAACTTCCCGCGTCGTCTCTTCCGTCAGACGGATCGTCCACCGATCGAGAACACTGCCGTGCGAACCCGATGGTCCGTTCGGTTGATGAACCGTTTCGAACCAGACAGGAGTGATCCGGTTGTAATCCAGCACCGGATCGGCATTCAACAGGATCCGCTCTTCCAGAGCTTCAAGAATCGCGGCTCGCCGAAGTCGTCCAGATTCTCCAGGACGAACGCGGGAGGAATGATTGAAGCGGCGTCGTTTCTTCCAGCGAAAGAATCCCATTTCGGCCTCGTCGCCACGGTTTAGTGACGGAGTTCGTTTTGCATGATTCGTCCGCGAATCACCGCAGAATGACCTTTAAGTCTAGTTGTAAACACACTTAAAGGCCACGATTTGGAACCCCTTATACGGAGGAGTCCGAGATTCCGTCCCGGGTTTCGGGGTTCCACACCTGGGGCAGCGAGATCACACCGTTCCCACAACCCTGTACAAGCTAACTCGCCCAACCCGCTCGTTACCAGACATGTGCTCGGGTCGATCTTTTTGACGGCGATTAGTTGCGATCGCCCACGGAAGGACGGCCCCTCAATCGCCATTGCGCACGCTGCGCTTCGTCGATCGTTTTTCAAGGCCCTTTTCCGCTTGCGTCACGAGAGATCATTTCATGCAACCGTCACAAACCGACCGATTAGAGTTTTGTACCGATTCCTCAGATTCTGCGTGACCCCTCCATTCGTCACAAAAGGCCACAATGAAACTGCAATATGCCTTTACGACGGCAGCTGTCGTTTGTTTTGCCTTCGTTGGACGACTGTCCGCCCAGGACGGGGAAACGCAACAGCAACTGAATCGAATCCTGATCGAGGCAAGGCAAGACTCATTCATCCCGAGTCGACGGCCGAACGCTCCGAATTGGACTCCGCTTGACTTCCAGGGCGACGGACCGTCCGCCGCTTCAGAGTTCGAAATCTTCAACCAGCGACCGCGCGTTCCGATCGACGATCCAAGCGTTCAGTTGATCCGGGGTTCGCAGGTATTGGAGATAAGCAACAACGCGCTCTACCGCTCGGGGCTGTTTGATGCCGCCGTTGGTGCATCCAGGGAACTGTCTGGTTTAGCGGCAGCAGTGCAATCCGCGGAATCGAGGTGGAACCGGCTCTCTTTTGAGCAGCAGAAGGCAGCTGCGGCGAAGAACCGGATCCTGGCAGATGCGATCGGACCCGAAGTACTGAAAGCGGAACAAGACGTTCAGTTTTACGCGGGCAAATTCGCCCAATCCTTGCAGAGGATCGGCCTCAATGGAGCCCAAGTCGCCGAGGTGATATCTAACGAGGGTTCCACTCAACCGCAACATGTCCTGATTCGGGCGGTCGACTCAGCGCCGGACAATAACTACGGCTACACGACAACTCGCGTGCTCAAGAACGGACAACTCGGCGTTACGACGGTTCCCTCCGAGTACCTGTTGCCAACTCCCGTCGACGCGAACGACGTATTCTTCAGCACCGCGATTGGAAACCAGCGGTTGCAGGACGGAGTCATTGTCAAGGTTACTGACGAACAGAAAATCAACCCGATCGCGCGAGTGAATGCAATGCCGCGTTTTGGTTTCTTCTACGATACGGGGAGGCAGACAGGAAGTGGTAACTTCGCCCGAAACGTCAGCCTGCTGGGAAACAACGATCCCGCCGCCGGTCAGACCGACTTCTTTCAGGAAGGTGGTAGTGCGTTGACCCAATTCGATCTGCTGTTCGACACGCAGATTCTGGATGTCGGAGGTCATACACTGCAGTTCTTTGCGGATACGAACAACGACCGGGATGTTGACAAACTGGGCGTCGAGCACCTCGGCTTCCGGGCCTACAATCGAAACCGCGGTTCGGCGTTCGAAGGCTGGGCCCTGGCCATCGGCCAAGCACACAGCGTATTCTCGCAAGTCGCGCTGCGGCCGGCCAGCATTCAGACCACGAGCACGCTGATCGGAACGAGTGATCGAACCAACAACAATTTGCCACAGCTCGCGGTTCACATTCCGATCGTCAACGATGTCAAATGGAAGATTGCCGTCGAAGATCCGTACACCGGTGATCTGTTCAACGCGCCTGGATCGAATCTTGCGAGCTCGCTAACCCGCTGGCCGACCCTGGCGACGAATGTGGGCTGGTCGAACCTCGAACGCCAGCACGCACTTCAGTTTGGTGGCATACTCCGAAATGTCGGATTCCAAGATGCAGCCGGCGCAGAGCATTTCGGGACGGCCTGGGGACTGTCCGCGACCGGAAAAATCGGCCGCGAATCCGGTGGCGGACTGTTCTTTGGCGTTGCCGGCGGAGATGGCGTCGGCGACTACATCCAGGGAATCGAGTATTCGACCGTGGCCGGTCCCTCGTCCTTGAACACGATCAACGGAATCGGGACGTACATCGGATTCCAGGACGTCAAGCGGGACGGTTTCGGAAAGACGATTTCCGAGATGAATCTCGCCTACGGTTATTCGTGGATGGAAACTCCGGCTCTGCTCGGGCCGAATGTGGATCAGAAATTCCATCAAGCGTGGGTGAATTACCTCCGGTTCTTCAGCGACTACATGGCGATCGGCTTCGAGTACCAGTACGGATACCGGCAGGCCGCTTCGGGCGACCAAGGTGAAAACCATCGCTTTTTGATGCTGATCGCGTTAAAGACGGGTCCGGTGAAGCAGAGCACCACGGTTGCTGAAGATGCATCACGGAACTCGCGCGAGTTCCGCGTCGATGGTCGCGCCGTCAGCGATGTTGTTTACCAGGACCAGTTTGGCGGTCCGGCTTACGCGCAGCAGTCTTGATATATCCAAGGCGAGTTAACCCGCCCCGCGAACGACGAGAACTTCTGCAAACGACAGTGGCATGCCACCTGCCATTTCCGCCCCGCTTCGCTGGAATCCAAGACTACGGCATCGTCAGGACGAGTTGTTGGTCGCGAAGTGCCGCAACCGTTTGCTCGAACGCGGCGGTGGCCTGTTCGACGTCCAGCTCGTTGTGAACGGCCGACACCACGCCGCCCGTGGAACTCATGATGTCGACGCCGCGATAGCGCAGTTGCCGCTGGTATTCGAGAATCAACGCGGCGGGCATGCCTTTCAGCCGAGCGGCGTCGGTAGTGTGCAGATCGTCGCGCGTGGAGGCGTTGCGCACGCGATCCTTGTCGGTTTCAAAATACACATGCACCGTGGAAGCGGGGCCGTAGACGTAGCCCGCGATGCCTTGCCGCTCGAGAACCCGGTTCCACGCCGCGTGCAGCTTTTGCGTCGTCGCGTTGGCTTGCTCGATCGGCTGGCCGGTGGCAATTCGCCGCAGCATCGCAATCCCCGCGGCCGCGGATAGCGGCGAGGCGTTGAACGTGCCAAAGTGGACCACTCGCTGATGCCGATCGTGGTGCGCGTCGCCCGTGATATCGAACAGCGCCATGATCTCGGCGCTGCCGACCACCGCCCCGCCCGGCATACCGCCCGCGATGATCTTCGCCAAGCAAGTCAGATCCGGCAGCACCCCATACAGTTGCTGCGCGCCACCCGGGCTGAAGCGGAATCCCGTCACCACCTCGTCGAAGATCAACGGCACCTTGTGTCGAGTTGTGATCTCGCGCAGTCCGCGCAGAAACGCCGGATCGAGCGGCACACGTCCCCAAGACGCGCCCGATGGTTCCAAGATCGCGGCGGCGATGTCGCCTTCGCGCGCGAGCACGTCTTCGACCAGATTCAAGTCGCCGTCCGCAATCGCGACCATTTGATTGCGCACGTGCGGCGGCACGCCCAACGAACCGTCGGCGTCGAACGGCGGATGGAACCCGTGAACCACATCGTCGTGCCAGCCGTGAAAGTGGCCTTCGAAGCGGAGAATCTTGCTGTGGCCCGTGAACGCTCGCGCCAAGCGAATCGCCAACAACGTCGCCTCGGTCCCCGAGTTGACGAATCGCACGCGTTCGGCTGACGGCACCAATTGCTGAACAAGCTCGGCCCACTCGATGTGCAGCGGATGATCGTTCCCGAAGTGTGTCCCGCGTCCAACGGCTTCGGCGATCGCTGCAACGATTTCCGGCGGCGCATGCCCCAACAGCAACGCGCCGTTTCCGCCGAGGAAATCTATGTACTCGTTACCATCCACATCCCACTTGCGGCCGCCGACGCCGCGGTCGATATACAACGGCACCGGTTCGAAATAACGAAGATCATGCCCCACCCCGCCTCCCAACACCGCGCGAGCACGTTTGAACCAATTCGCGGATTGTGGCCGCTTGGCGGCGTAGGCTTCGATGAGATTGTTGTCTTTCGACATTACTTTTCGCCTGTGTGAGAAGTTCCGTTGGGCAACCGCAGAATTGTAGCCCAAAAGCCGCGAAGCCGTGTCGGTGTGCGACAGCAGCGCGCACAGCGACTGAAGCTTAATACGTTCGGTGTTGTCAACCGACGCGCGCAACAGGACTCGACGTATTCGATTACTTGCAAGTTAGACAATATGTCTTTAATATGATTCTCGTAAGCTCCAATTGGAGGCGGCATCACGATTGATTAACGATGGTCGTGCCAACGAGGTGACCAATTACCGCAGAGCGAGTCCATGATTCGAACATCGGTCTACTGTTTCGCCTTCGCCATCATCGCCGCTCTGAACGTCCCGGTTGCCGCGCAGGAAGACGATGAATCGAAGGCGGCCGAACGCCAACGGCATCTGGCCATCATGTCGAAGCTGATTGACGAAATTCGCATGTTCGAAAGCGTCGATGGCGAGGATGTGGAACTCACGCACGGCGAACAGCCCGTCACTCATTTCGACGACAATGTTCGTCGGCACGTCGACGCGACGCTGTGGGCATTCACTCGGAACGGCCGACCCGTTGCCTTGATTACGTGCGCCACGAGGGACGCAAGCACGCGGCGCTGGTCGCACGCAGTCGCGTCGCTGTCGACCAACCTGCTTCGCGCCGAACAAAGCGGCCGCAGCGTGTGGAGACCGCAGCAGCCGGGCGTCGAATACCGCCCGCTGCCAGACGCACGCCCACCGGATTCGACGTCGTCGCGACGACGCCTGCAACTTCGCGAACTCGCTCGGCGATTCAACGCCCACGAGTTCTGGAACCCGGATAACCAGCGGTTCGAACTTCGCCTGTCGCCGCGGCCGGTGCTGGTCCATTCCGACGAATCCGCCGGTGTACTGGATGGCGGCGTGTTCCTGTTCGCCCACGGCGTGAATCCGGAAGTCGCGGTCATGATCGAAGCAGTTGGCGGCGAGGAGGCCCCGTCATGGCGATACGCGATCGCCAAGCTTGGCAGCGCCGAGTTTCATGTCGCGCTCGATGGCGAAGAAGTCTATCAGAGCCCGCGTGCTCCTGGTGTGGTCGGCCGACCCGTCGATCCGTATTTTCTGTTTCCGTCGATGGCGGATGAGTGACTGCTCGCGTCCGCATTGGAGTTCGCGGCCTGCGACGAGTTCTCCCGCCGCGCGACACCTTGGTGGCACTGCAATTGCGAAACGGCAACGATGTGTCAACAATAGTGTCCGTGATAGAGTTGTCAGCGATACATCCGGAATGCATTGATGGTCATGAAAGCAGCGTACACGACGTTCCTGATTCTGGCGTTGGGACTTTCGTTGCCATCGTCGGCGGAGGATTCTCCGACGTTGCTACAGTCGGCGTTCAAGGCGCATTGCGTCAAGTGTCACGGCGTAGGACGCAAGCTTCACGGCAAGGTCACCCTACTGGCACTGGCATCGGGCGATGACTTTGAAGCGAAGCCGGAGTTGCTCGAACGACTGATCGCGGTATTGGAGGATCACCAGATGCCGCCGGAAGACGAGCCGGCTCTTTCGGCAGTCAAGCGCGAGCAAATGGTCACGTCGCTGCGGGCGATGTTGGAGCAGGTGCTCAAGACGCAGTCGTTCGCCCCGACACCGATGCGAAGGATGAATCGATTTCAGTACAACAACGCGGTCGTCGATCTGCTCGAACTGGATCGCGACATTTTCCAGCTCAACGAGCGTTTAATGCGGCGACGTGAAGATTACTTCCGGCCGGAGACCGGAAAGATGCCGGCACAGGTGCGCGTCTCCAGCCGTCCGCTCAGTAAGGACATCGACAACGAGCGCCCCGAGGGATTTCGAGGCGTTGCGGCCTTCCCTCAGGACAAACGGGCCGAGCACGGTTTCGACAATCGCGCCGACCACCTGACGCTGTCGCCGCTGTTGATGGAGTCGTTTCTGCAGTTGAGTCAGACGATCGCGGAAAGTCCGGACCTTAACGCCGATGAATGCCGGAGTTGGGATCAGCTGTTTGCAGCACCGAGCGCCATTGACGGCGAGGAGATTCGGTCCCGGATTGCGAAACTGCTCCGTCGCGCGTTTCGCCGACCGGCGGATTCTGAAACCCTCGATCGATTCACGCAATTCGCAGAAGACCAACTCGCGGCCGGCGCTCCGTTCGAGGACACGATGCGCACGGTCGTCGGAGCTGTGCTCGGGATGCCTGACTTCCTCTACTTCTACGAAAGTCGTTTAACGGCAAGCCGCAGGCGTCAGTCTCCTTCGAGCGTGCCCG
>JAQBZB010000119.1 GCA_027622275.1 Planctomycetota bacterium
ATTTGTGGCGGCTGGAAGCCACCACTACGTCCGATTGTTTCGCGAACTGAGTGGCATTGGGCTAGCGCCACCCGGTTCGCCGACGGTTGCCGTTACTTGCGAAACCCTCGGCCCGCTCGGGCGTTCTCCGAGCAGCGCACGAAATCTCGCGCCAGTGCTTGCGCGGCGCTGCCGGAGGTCGGCTTGGCTTCTTGCTTTAGGCAGATATGCGGCGGTGCGCCGCCGGTCCCCCGAATCAGATGCTCACTCGCGTTTGCCGGAAGTGCCGGACATTGCTCGACGTAGATCCGCACCGCGCCGGGCCTATCGACGTCCTGGCAATAACGAAATGTGTAACCGCCAATTCTTTCGACTGACATGTTTCGATTCCTTTGTGTTGAAACCTTGAAAACAAAATCGCCAAGAACTTGGAACGTCGAATCGGAAATCTAAAATCCAACGTTCCAAGTTCCGGCACGGTTCACTTCTTGTTGTAGGGGTCGTTCTCGATGGTTGACGCATCGGCGATTGCGCCAATCGCACCCAGAATTCCCATCAGGACCAAACCACCAACGATGATTTCCATGGCTATTTCCTCCGCTCGCCATCACAAGAGAAAAACCACCGCGGGGCACGGCGAGCGTTTACCCCGCGGCGGTTCCCAAACCTGTCGACCGCTCTACACCTAGACCGGTTCCGGCACAGGCAACTCGACCGCGTGCCACGGGTCTTTCTCGACTCCGTGCCAAGGGTCCTTCTCGACACCGTGCCACGGGTCTTTCTCGACCTGATGCCACGGATCCTTCTCCACGCCAAACCAAGGCGTCGACAAAATCTTTCCGCTACTCATCGCAATTCTCCTGGTTGATGAACGGAACTTTATGTTCGGCAGCGACCATCGCTGCCTGTCTGTTGAAAGAGACGCGGCTGCATCTCGTTTTTTCACCACGGCGGCGTTTTTTTCTGGTCGAGGAAAGTTTTGGAGTGCGGAGACTTGTCGCCGCTTTGGCATTTGTGGCGCCGCCACTTTTCAGGTTGCCCCAAGCGGCGCGATGAAAGGCCCTTCGCCGCAAAGGAAAGCTGTGACAAGTCCCAGCAGTCCAAATGTCTTGCCGGCGCTACGTGATCACGGCGGCGGCGGTGGCGGGGGCATGGAACGAGCCGCGATCCCGGCCACTGACATAGATCGTGGCCCGGCCCGTCGAAGCGTGTTCGACGACCGCGCGGCCGTAATGATCCGTGTACGCCGGCCGAGTCTGGCCGCCGCAAAAACCGAGCACCACGCGCACGCCCCGCGCCGGCGAACCATCGCGATAACTGACAATCACTGTGCTGGCGGCCATGTTCTTCTCCTCGGGATGAAAACGGGGTGTTGTCGTTAGTGAATGTGACGTTGTCTTGCCGCGATTTATACAAGCACGACCAATCCAAACACGACGCGCCAGCGAGTGGGTAAATACGTCGCGCTGATCTATAGCTCACTCGCTGGCGCTTCGGGCTTGTATTTTGTTAAGGCTACGCCGCTCGACGACGTTGCCGTTACATTCTGGAGACGCACAGACACGGGAGTTTTTCAATTGCCCCTGGTCACTCGGCGGCAAAGAGTTCCCGCAACTCGGCCCAGGCGGCGCGCAGCTCGTCGTCCAAGTTGGCTTCGACCTGGAGAGTTACGACCCATCGATCGAGCATCGCAAACTGGCGGGCCACGCTCGGCAAGCGGATCTGCTGGCCGACCTCTCGGTAGACCCGAACTAGACTCGCCATCGCGAGCAAGACATCTGCCATCACGGCAGCCACGTCTTCCTGCGCATCATGCGACAACATCCGGTTGCGCAGGGCCAAGAGATAATCACCCAGGACAAACTGCCAGCCGACCGCCAACAACTTTTCCAGTAGCTCAATCGCCCGGTCGTAATCCTGCACCGCCGCCGCGAAGTCTTGTTGGCTATCCCGCGCGACGCCCCGGTTCATGTAAGCTGCGGCCAGATCGTTGACGAGCGCCGGTTGCGCGGAGACCGCCGCCTGCTCGCCGCCGCAGGCCGCCAACAACTTTTCCAGTAGATCAATCGCCCGGTCGTAATCCTGCACCGCTGCCACGAAGTCTTGTTGGCCTTCCCGCGCGACGCCCCGGTTCATGTAAGCCCCAGCCAGATCGTTGACGAGCGCCCGTTGTGCGGAGACCGCCGCCTGCTCGCCGCCGCAGTCCGCCAACAACTTTTCCAGTAGATCAATCGCCCGGTCGTAATCCTGCACCGCTGCCGCGAAGTCTTGTTGGCCTTGCCGCGCGACGCCCCGGTTCACGTAAGCTGCGGCCAGATCGTTGACGAGCGCCGGTTGCGTGGAGACCGCCGCCTGCTCGCCGCCGCAGGCCGCCAACAACTTTTTCCGTAGCTCAATCGCCCGGTCGTAATCCTGCACCGCCGCCGCGAAGTCTTGTTGGCCTCGCCGCGCGACGCCTCGGTTCATGTAAGCTGCGGCCAGATAGTTGACGAGCGCCCGTTGTGCGGAGACCGCCGCCTGCTCGCCGCCGCAGGCCGCCAACAACTTTTCCAGTAGATCAATCGCCCGGTCGTAATCCTGCACCGCTGCCGCGAAGTCTTGTTGGCCTTGCCGCGCGACGCCTCGGTTCATGTAAGCTGCGGCCAGATCGTTGACGAGCGCCCGTTGCGTGGAGACCGCCGCCTGCTCGCCGCCGCAGGCCGCCAACAACTTTTTCCGTAGATCAATCGCCCGGTCGTAATCCTGCACCGCCGCCGCGAAGTCTTGTTGGCCTCGCCGCGCGACGCCCCGGTTCATGTAAGCTGCGGCCAGATAGTTCGTCTTCCGAATGCCGTCCAACTCGGCGAACGCGTCGGTGGGCAAGCCGCTCACCAACTGGTTCAGTTGCTCGACGCGACAATCCCAAACGCTGACTTCACGCGTCCAGTACCAACGATCGTGAAAAGACTGAGTCACGTCGTCGAGCAACCTCACCTCGTCGAGATTCGTCAACCAACGCCATGCCGCGTCGGCGTTCCCCTGCGCGAGCCAATGCGACGGAAGCTGCAGCAACTGGTACAGATCGGTGGGTGTCAGCGCAGTGACCGCCGACGGAAGCGGACTCTGTTCGGCGGAAACGATGATTCGCCGATGGCCTTCCTCGCGCAGCCCGCTGCTCCAGGCCGGATGGGCATTATTGGCCAGCCAATCCAGGAATTCGCGGTGCGCCACGGTGAAATTCAGTAGTTGAAAGTAGCGGCTACGAACTGCCGGCTTTCGTCAGCCGGTGAAAAGTTGCGAAATCCAAGCCTCCAGTCTTGTCAGCTCCCAGAATGTCTTGGACGATCTGCGTGATCCAGAGAAGCATTTCCTTGAAGCGCAGTAACGCTAAGAACAACGTCGGCTCCACCCGATGCTTGTCCTTGGCAAAGCGGAAGTGAATCCACACCCAAACGTTCCGAAGCACCGACGCGATCGCCACAAATAACAATCGCAACCGTGGATCGCGCGTACACGTCTTGATCCGCGCTTCGTTCATCTGGCGATAGCTGGTCTCAATCCCAAATCGCTTGCGATAGATCTCCCGGATTTCGCGAGGCGTCCGACGAACTTTCCACAACGCAAACAAAATCTTCTTGCGACGTTTGCGGTCCGTCTTCTTTTCCACATAGTCCTTGCTGGAAACACAAATCGTGACCACCGTCGAAATCTTCTTCTTCTCTTGTCGGCCTTCGAGTTTCTCACGGTAGTAGCCGTTCTTCTTTTTCAACAACGCACGCAAGCCCGTGGGCGGAACGTTGGCTTTGGCGCGGCCTCGCGGGAAAGCAGGAATGATAAATCCGTACCGCGCGCGTTTCAGGTACGTCATCACCGACACGGTGAAAAAACCCTTGTCCAGCAACAAATAACGGATTTTCACGCCTCGACGACGAACGATCGACAGCAAGCGTTGCACCACCTCCTTCATCGATTCACCCGCTTCCACGCGAGTCAAGGCCAACGTGTAACGATAGCCTTTGTGGATCACCACGACCGTGGCGTAGGCGTGAAAACTGGACGTTCCCGCCTTGGATTTGCTGCGATAGATTTCCTTCTCGTCTTGGTGAGGTTGGCCATAGTAAGGCAGCAACGTCAGATCGATCGCCAGGACACGCGACTTTCGCTTCAAGGCAGGAGGGATCTTTCGCACCAACGACAAGTTCAATCGTCTCTCCAACTCCTGAATCTCCGGCAGCGAACCATCTAAGGCGTTGAGTACCGTGGCACTGGTGGGAGCATCCGCCAGATCCCGGCAAGCCGCCAACACGGACACGACGCGAGCTGCGGCAAGCAGGAGAATCTGGAGAATGACGTAGTCCGAACATTTGCGTCCCTGGTAATCCAGTTTCAAGGCATTGGCCAACCACTCATTGGCATAGCCATGAACTTCCTCTTTGGTGATAACGTACTCGTTCTTCCGTGAACGCATAGGAATCCCTTCCGTGTAAATGGACTTGAGTCAAGCAGCAAGTTATTTACCGGAAGGGCCTTGCGTTCACCAATACCGATCAACGCCTACTTTCAACTACTGAAATTACCTTCAACGGAACCTCGCTCGGTGTTCAGCAGCGGCGAGAGATCGTCCAAAGCCAAATTGAGATGGTGGTTGGCGCGATCGTCCCAGTCACGTGGGCCGAGCCAGCGGCGGAGGTGGTCGCGCGTCACCGGTTCATACGCGGCGGCGATCAGCAGCAGCACGGGGCGGTGCCACTGGGCGAACAAGTTCGGATCGTCATGTCTCGACGACACGTCGCGGGCGAGTTGATCGAGATACGCGGGAAAGACCTGGTCGCCAGCCGGTAGGTCGCCGGGCTGAAGGTTGTCCAGCGCCGTCTCGCCTTGCTCGGCGATTTGCAGCCGCAGCAGGTCGCGTAACAGACGGACGTATAAGAAGCTGTTCTTCCCGCGAGTAAGGATCGTTTCGACGTGCGGGCTGACCGATTCGCCCAACGAGGCCCGCAGGAAGCCCCGCAACAGTTGGAGGTAGTCGTCGGTGATGGCGAACGGGATTCTGCGATAAAAACCGTCGGGGACCGGCTCATCGGGGACTGGCTCATTTTGCGGAGTCTGCGGAGCAAAATGTGCCTGTCCCCCTCCCGGCCTGGAGCAAAATGTGCCTGTCCCCCTCCCGGCCGAATACGTGAGGCGATCAACGTCGCGAAGCAATTCTGCCTTGTTCTCCTCCGTTAGCTGTCCTGCGACGACGGCGAGTTTGCTCCATCCGAGACGTTCGATCTCCTCGAGTGGTATTCGAAGCTTCTGTGCCGCATGAAAGACTTTGAGAAGTTCCTGTGCGGTTCGCGGACGAATGCCGACTTCTTTCTCAACATATTGGGCAAACGTGGAGTAGTCGCCTCGCCAGTAGTTGCCCTGCTGCACTTCAGATAGCAAGCCTGCAATGTGCATGCTCATTTTCGTGTACAGCCGACCGAGCGATGCGAGTTCAGCACGCGTTTGACGTGCGCGATCCGTCACACTCGTGCTGGACGCATACTGGCTCGCGACGTCATTAGAACTCGGCACCGCTCCACGCTCCGGCGGGTCGTTCGAAAGGCCGGAGGCGTTTGTTGTATCGAACGTCATTGAACTCTCCTTCGATTCGATGTTTGTGAGCCGCGCAGGTGCCTGCGCCTCTCTCCGAAAACTCCAGCAACGAGACGACGCATCCCGCACAAGGCGATCGCGAGCTACGCCATCGCTGTATGTAAAGCAGGTGGCTCACTGCCAAGTATGAGGTTCACGCAGATAAGAATGTTCGCTGACAACGCGCTGACAAAGCAGCTCGATGGACCACTTACGCGAACGTCGACAAGTGGCGTGGCACCAAAGATCGGTGTGAAGACCGCTACTGTTGGATCTGCGGTACTGGTCGACAGTCAATGAAGTCGCTGTAAGAACTCATGTGTCGATGGCAGCAACATCGCTTGTGATTGTCGCGTTCGGAAGAGCGCGCTTCAGCTTGGCTAAACCACTCGCCGTGATCTTGGTCTCGAACAATCCAATACTCTCGATCGCTGGAAAGGCCGATAGACTATCGAGTCCGGAGTCGGTTACATCTGCCTTTACTATTGTCAACGATTTTAGATTCGGCACACCGATCAGCTCTTTCAAGCCCTCATCGGTTATTCCGGTTCGGCGCAGTGTTAACTCTTGAAGTGCGCGCATTCCACGTAGGTGGCGGAAATGGGCGTTTGTTACTGGTTCTGAGTCGAATTCCAAAGTACTCAATGTGGCGATCTTTGATATCTCGATCATCGAGGAGTCTGTTAGCAGTGCGTTATGGCAATGGTGAAAAGCGAGGGTCTCTAAATGAGTCGGTTGCAGAGCACTCAATCCGTCGGATGTGATTCCATGTGCATGTCGTAGTGTCAAACGTTCGAAGTGACTGTCCGTCATAAGGGTGTGTAAGTCGTCATCGTTCATCCAGAAGCAATCCACGTCCAAGTTGTACAGGCCGTCTATGTGGCCCATCCATGAAAAGACTTCCGCTCCAACTGGACCGCCGTGCGTTGATGGGGAGCCAAGGTGGACTGTAAGGGATGCGGGGATGGATACCGGGAACTCGAGTCTTTGAAGTCGCCACCACCCTCGTTTTGTGACTGCAGGATAGACTTCTAGGTCCAGTACGAGGTGAGTCCGTTCCCGGTATTTCTGCAGTTGTTGTTCCTGCAATTGTCCGTAGAACATGTAGATATCTGCGTCTTGGTAGAAACGTCCCTGAATTGTTAGCCAAGACGGTTGCCACCGAAGGTTCTCCAGCTGCTCAAGACGGTTACCGTTGTGAAGGCTAAGGCTAACTGAACGGATAGGTTGTTGCGTTATGCCAAGGAGATACGAGCTGATCGGGTTCGAGCCCTCTGGATCGGAGACGGAACCACCGGCGCCTTCGATTTGGGCGACTGCAAGTCGCTGTAGTTGGTCCAGTCGTACGTTCCAGGCGAGAATCCCCGCATAAACTGCCACCGCGAGAAGCAATGTCGCGAGACTATAACGGGGCCGCGCTGATAGGTGGCGAGAGTAGACTGCCCGAAAAAAAAGAAGTACCAGAACAAGATATGCGAGAAAAATTGCTGCGGGAAAAAACAGAGTTAGTACCAACAGTGGCACGACGCAAAAAGCGACATAACAGACGGTTGTGAGCGCCAGTTTCCCCCATTTCGTGTTTGCTATGCACTGCTGCGCCGGTGCTGGCGAAACTTGGGACGGGCTGGTTTCCGCGGGACGCAAGGCCGGGTGCCAGCGAAATAATTCTTCGTATAAGATGCGACGGTTAAAGTCGTCCACTTCACCAGCGACGAAACGCAGCGCATCCTGCCGATTCAGAAACGGCAGAATTTCCTCGACTTCTTCCCAGCAGATAGGGATGGGGCTGAAAATCCGTTTAACTTGGATCGTCCGCCACAGCTCTCGTCGAGCGTGTGCGTGCTGACTTGCATCGGGATTCGAATTCATAAGATGGCTCCTTGTCGGGACGGCGAAGTCCCGGTGTTAAGTTTCAAATTCTGCTCCGCCTGCCACAACATCCGCGCGGCCCAGGCCCATTCTACAGGCCGAGGCGACGACGGCCGATCGGTTCTCGCCAACCAGTTTTTGACTTCCGCGGTAATAGCGGTTGATTCGTCGGCAAATTCGGCTGGGGGTTGCGGGGTCACAAATTCGTCGAGGATTTGTCGAGGATTTGTCGAGTCGTTTGCCGGGCGACGTTTTCAAAGCACGTCCAGCCGGTGCCTTTGCCGGCAAGCACCTTCTCAATGTCCCGGCGCTGAATGTGCTCGACGAGGTCATCCATCTCCACGAGGCTCGTCATGTCGGGCAATTCTTCTTCGGCCGCGGCGGCTTCGGCGTTCTGTTGCCAATTGACGAGTGTGGCAATGACTGCTTTCAAAAAGCCGTGTTCATGCATCAACTGGCTTACTTGCGACGACAGCCTTCGAAGCCAATTTGGTCCGAACTGGACCGTGACCGCTTTAATCCGCAGAGGTTGAACACCCCACGGCAATTCGCTCCACGGCTGCGAATTCTGAGCCTTGTGGTAAACGCCGCCGAGCATCAATTGCAGCAGTTCGCGTGGGCCGTCGGCTGCCGGGAACACTTCTGCCACGCGTGAGGCGACCTGCGACAAGGCATCGAACAGTTCAGGCCATTCGCCGAAATCATCCGACAGCCACCCGGCCGCAACGAGGCAGCGTTGGTGCTGTTCGTCGGCAAATTCCAAAGGGCCGCCGTCGCTGTCTTCGTCTTTGCCTTCGGACTTCGATGTGTTGGAGAACTCACGTCGTTGGCGGGCATCGTCGATCGCCTGGCGTTTCGCCGCGGTGGTCACGTAAGCCAAAGCGTTGGCAAACGATGCAAACGGTTTCTTCTCCTTAGACGACTTCTTCTTACGCGATTTCTTCTCGAAACCTGTTGCCGCCGGAGTACCCGCAAGGGCTGCCGTCGCGTTGGGAAGCGACTCGACTGCATATTTCGCCAAGCTTCGATGCAAGCGCTCGCTGTTCAGGACGGCATCCAAGGTCTGAGAGTCGAGTGCATCCGCGCCATTCTTAGCTCCCGCAGCGCGGATTACACGCCGCAACGGGATCCCCAACGTTTCAACGAAGTATGCCGCTGCGCGCAAACGGCCTTCCGCGGCCTGCGTGCTTTTCAGACTGTAGTAAGTCGCCACGGCCGCGACGAATTGTGGAAATGCAGATTTCAGTAAGCAGGCGAACGGTTCGTCAGGCTCGTCTTCCGGAAGGTCGAACGGCAATTGATCCTCATCTCCATTTCGCAGAAAGCCGCCCGTGCATTCACTAAGCTTGTTGCCGGAATAACTCAGCGTGACGCTGCCCAGAAAACTCATCGCGTCCGCTTTAACGACCGTTGGCAAATCCTGATCGGGTCGCATTGCCAAAACGTCGTCAATCCACGTCTCACATCGCCGCCGCATTGGGCCGGCGAACTGGTCGCGATCATGCCACCACGAATAGCAAAGGTTCATCGGCGAGTCCTTTAATGAAGGCCATCATATCCGAGACGGCGGGCACGGACGATTTTGCAGGTGAAGATTTTCACTTTTGCAAGAAATGTTCGCATCGCATGGCGGGTTTGCCGTCGCCTACGGAAAAACCCTTGAAAAACTAAACGGTTTCAACGTCTCGTGAGCATGGTACACGGCGAGGCGACGTTCGACTTGCCGGCCGCATCAAGCTTCCCCGGCGTGCCGTTTGACGGCGCGCGACCTCTTCACGGAGTCCCAGCCATGAAGTTTCCCCGCCGAATCACCGCCACAGATTGCCGCGACCAGCCAGAGATCCACAACGATGACGAGATCCCCAATCGCCGTGGCGACCACGGCGAGCCCGCCCGAGTCTGCAAGTTCTGTCGAGACTTGGGACGCCTGAAAGCGGAAGGCTTTCGCTGCGTCGTCTGCTATCCACAAGAACACGACTTGGTCGGCGTGTAGCAATACAGTTTCGGCCCTGGACATCGGTCAGCCAGAACTTACGGAACCCCGACTTATGGTCGCCATAACTGTCCATTATGACGTCACTTGCGGCGTGGAATCGGCTGTCTCGTTAAAACCGAGTGAGATTGACTCAGTTTGCACTTTGGCCGATACTTCCGTGAATTGTCGCAACCGATTGCCGTCTAGAGTGAGTCCGCATGTCCGTCGTCGAACAGCAGGATCTGAAAGCGTATTGCCGGGAAACCGCTGGCCGCGCCAAAGCTGCGTCGGCCGGACTAGCGATTGTTACCGGGGCAGTGAAGAACCACTGGCTCAAGGAGTCGGCTCGCTGTCTGCGTGAGCGTCAGGCGGATGTGATCGCCGCCAACGAGCAGGATCTCGAGGCGGCTCCTGGCTACGGCCTCTCCGCTGCCCAAGTGGATCGCCTACGCTTAACGCCCGAACGCATCGAGGGCATCGCGATTGGACTTGAAGAAGTCGCCGCGCTCCCCGATCCGATCGGTGAAGTGATCGAGTCGTCGATCCGCCCTAATGGCCTGGAAGTTTCCAAGGTTCGCGTTCCCTTGGGCGTGGTGTTCTTCATCTACGAGTCGCGGCCCAACGTCACCGCGGACGCGGCAGCGATCTGCGTGAAGAGCGGCAACGCGGTCATCTTGCGTGGCGGCAAGGAGGCTGCTCACTCCAGCCGGGCCATCGTCGATATACTGAACGAGGTTGCCACGGAAGTTGGATTGCCCTGCGACGCGGTACAGCTCGTCAACACGACGGACCGCGAGGCCGTCGGGCACTTTCTGTCGCTGGCGGAGCTGATCGATGTGGCGATTCCGCGCGGCGGTGAAGGGCTGATCCGGCGTGTTGCCGAAGAAGCAACCATGCCCGTCATCAAACATTTCGCCGGCAACTGTCACGTTTATGTCGATGCCGCCGCGGACATCGAGATGGCCGAGGCCGTCACCATCAACTCCAAGTGTCATCGACTTGGTGTCTGTAACGCCTGTGAGTCGCTGCTCGTCCACGCGGACGTTGCCGCCGAGTACTTGCCGCGATTGGCAAGGGCATTGATGGCGAACGGTATCGAGATTCGCGGCGACGAGAGGACGTGTGAATTGGTGTCGGAGGCGATTGCTGCGAGTGATCAAGACTTCGCAACGGAGTTCCTCGGTCCGATCATTTCCGTCAAGGTGGTCGGTTCCGCTGACGAGGCAATTGCTCATATCAACCAATACGGATCACATCATACCGACGCCATCGTGACGGCTGATTTAGCAACCGCCAGACGGTTTGCGGCAAGTGTCGACAGTGCGGCCGTGATGATTAACGCGAGCACCCGGTTTAACGATGGTGGTCAGTTCGGTCTGGGAGCCGAAATCGGTATCAGCACGGACAAGTTTCACGCGCGTGGCCCATGTGGATTGAAAGAGTTAACGAGTTACAAGTACGTGGCCTACGGCAACGGTCACGTGAGAGAGTGAGGCATGTTTGAATGTCAATGGAGTGACAGATGCCTGATGAAGTCCTAAGTCAAGACGAAGTCATGAGCCTGCTGAGCGCGATGGACCCGGCTGCCGCTGCAGCCCCGCACCCAACTCCGACGCGCACAACTCCCGCGGGCTCTCGTTCGCGCGAGAAGGTGACGCCGTACGACTTCAAACGTCCCGAACGAGTTGGCAAAGAGCAAATGCGTGCTCTTCAGTCGCTGCACGAGGGCTTTGGGCGGAACTTTGGGGCCGCTCTGTCAGCCCTGCTGCGGACGATCGTTGAAGTGAAGCTGACGAGCGTCGATCAACTCACCTACAGCGAATTCGTGTTCAGCCTCGAAAATCCGACGTGCTTCAATCTGCTGCGCGCCGAACCGCTCGAAGGCAACTTGATCCTCGACATCAATCCGTCGGTCTTGTACCCAATTATTGACCGCCTGCTCGGCGGAGGTAAGCAGGCTGGTCCGTTGTCTCGTCGTCCGCTAACCGAGATCGAACTGCGATTGGTCTCGCGCATTACCGCGCTCTTCATGATCGAACTGCGGCGAGCGTGGGAGAACGTTCTCGAACTTGATCTCAGCGTCGAACGCGTCGAAAGTAACCCGCAATTGGTTCAGATTGTTTCGCCGAACGAAGTGATCGTCTTGGTAAGCTTCGAGCTGACACTTGGCGATGTCCGCGGGATGATGAACCTGTGCATCCCGTTCAATGCCATCGAACGCTTTAGCAGCAAACTGACTTCCAATAGTTGGGTTGGTTACTCGCGAGGCGGCGCGACGGCACACACGATCGAGGCGATCAGTGGCCGCCTTGACGGATCGCGAGTGGAGCTGGTCGTGACGCTTGCCGAAAGCTCCATTCGAACTGCGGACTTGATCGGGCTGCGTGTGGGTGACATCATCACCACCGATCACGACTGCCATCGTTCATTGCAGGTCGCCGTCGAGGGCGTGACGAAGTTCCTCGCAAAGCCCGGTGCCTACAAGGGGCACAAAGCGATCGAAGTCGAAGACAAGATCGAGCCGCGCAAGAAAAACAGCGGTGCCGCTTAGGACCGTTCGAGAAATACGTGTCCGAATTCAGGTGAGCGGCACGGCGCTAGCCGCCGGTGTTTCACGGCGCACGAAGAACCGGTGGCTAGCGCCATTCCGCTCACCAATTCCTCGAACGGTACTTAGCTGGGGCCGGTTCGATCGTGCATCGCCGCCAACTCGCATCAGCGCGAGGTCACTTTCGGCGAAAGTGACCTACCGATCGTCAACACGATCGCGCGTCGGCACCGACTCCCGCCAGGGCTCCGGCCGGCTTCGCTGCCAACGGAGGAAGCGCCTCTTCGAGGACCCCCTTCGCGCGTGGGAACATGGAGAACGCTTCGATCACCATCCAAATCTGAAGCAGCATGATGACGGCTCCGAATGCGAGCAACAGATAGTTGCCCTTGGGCAGCCAGCCCGACTCGGCGTTGAACATCTGCCACAGCATCGCCCAAGCGGGCATGATCAACATCAGCAGCATGGGGAGCAACGCGAACAGGACCGGTTTGCTACGTCGCCACAGGTAAAACACCGTGACCATGAACGCCATTCCCGCGAGCAATTGATTCACCGCGCCAAACAACGGCCACAAGATCAGCCCGCCAGTGCCGGGTCCGGCGGGTCCGGGAAGCATTGCCAAGAGTCCGCCCAACCCCACGGCCAGACCGGTCGCCATGTACTTGTTGGTCAGCGGCGCGACCCGCATCGTACCGGCGAGTTCTTGAATCACGTACCGTTGCAGTCGTGTTGCCGTATCGAGCGTCGTTGCGGCAAAGCACGCAACTAGAACCGCCACCGTCGTAATTCCCAACTGCAGCGGAATTCCGATGGCGCGCAAGAAGTTCGCTCCACCTTCCACAAAAGCTTGCACCATCTGCTTCAGCTGAAAACTCGCCCAACCGGCGCCCACGTCGTAGCGAGTCTGCCAAGCTTCCAGTCCGACGAGTTGCTCGCCTGTCTCGGGACTGCGGGTTGCAACCCATTCAGTTCCGGCCGTGGAATCGCTCTCTTCAAACAAGCCCATTCCCACACCGGCGCAACAGGCCAGGATCACCATGACGGCCAGACCGCCTTCTAAGAGCATTGC
This sequence comes from Planctomycetota bacterium, assembly GCA_027622275.1. Classification (GTDB taxonomy): domain Bacteria; phylum Planctomycetota; class Planctomycetia; order Pirellulales; family Pirellulaceae. The sequence goes on from JAQBZB010000119.1 coordinate 13,045, forward strand.
GCCATATCCAACATATTGCGCGTCGGTTTCACAGGCGATTTGCTTGCTGCTTGTCCCGCTGCTGACCAGACAATGGAAGCCGCTGCACGCTCCGCAAGCGATCGTGATGAACAAGAAGGGAAACATCGGCGGAGCGTCCGCCGGGATGCTCGCTGTGTCGGCAATCGCCGGAATCTGGGCGAGGTCGGCCTGACCGCTCGCGGCGGCGACAAGCAGTCCCGTGACCAGCAACAACAACGCGACCACCAACTGATGGCTGTTGATGTAATCGCGCGGTTGTAACAAGAGCCAAACCGGCAGCACCGACGCGGCGAAGCAGTAAACCAGTAGGACAAATGTCCATAGAATCACGACGTTTGGGAAGCTGCCGGTCAACTCCATCCCAAACATGCTCGAGAAATTGATTGGCATGTAATACGCACCGAGATAGACGCAACCATAGATCACCAGCAAGGCGAGGATCGATGGCACAAGTAAGTTACCGCCCCGCTGATAACTCCAGTAACCAATTCCGATCGCCAACGGCATCGAAATCCACACGGGCAGTACGGTGGCCGGGTAGTTAGCAAAGATAATCGCGATCACCAATCCGAAGATCGCCAACACGACGGTCAGGGCCAGAAATAGAACGAGCAGAAAGAGGATGCGAGTCCGCGGCGCAATCATCCGGCCTGCAATCTCGCCGACGGTCTGGCCGCGATTGCGGAGCGAGACAACAAGTGCTCCGAAATCATGTACCGCGCCAATGAAGATCGAACCAAGAACGACCCACAACAGCGCCGGCAACCAGCCCCAGAAAACCGCGATCGCAGGTCCAACAATCGGGCCGGTGCCGGCGATACTGGTGAAGTGGTGTCCGAAGATGACGGACTTGCGCGTTGGCACGAAATCGACATCATCGCGTAGCTGTTGGCTCGGGACGAGCGCGTCCTTGTCGAGCGCAAAGATCTTTCGAGCGAGCCAACGCCCGTACGTGTGGTAGGCGATGATGAAGCCGAAGAATGAACCGATCGCAACGAGCAGTGTGGTCATGCGTTTGTCCGTGTAATGGCGGGCGGCTGGCAGGCGAGTCACCGAGCAACGATACGCTAGGCGGCGGCCACGCGTGTTGGCTCCATCATAACACTGCCAGGGATCGTCACAATGTCGGCCGCGCTACCGTAGACTTCGCTCGGAGCCCGCCTATAATAGCCGCTTTGCATCACCGCAACTGTAAGCAAGCACGGCATTTGATGCCGTTTGGACGATCCGCGAAAGGAATTGCCTTCAAGGAGTTTATGGTGCCAGAAAAGGTAGTCATCATCGGCAGCGGGCCCGCAGGCTGGGCCGCCGCCATCTACGCCGCGCGTGCGAACCTTGAACCGCTGCTGTTCGAGGGAACCATCAAGCCGGAAATGATCCCGCTCGGGCAACTTGCCTTTACGACCGAGGTCGAAAACTATCCCGGCTTTCCGTTCGGCAATGTGCGAGCCTTCGTCGAGAGTGCCGTCGACAAAGCTCGGCACTACAACCTGCCCCCCGCGCCAAACCATACAAAGGACGGACAGCTGCATTATGCGGTCCAGGGCGTCGAGCTGATGGAGCTGATGAAGCAGCAGGCACTCAACTTCGACACCCGCGTCGTCAGCGACGATATCGTCGACGTCGGCTTAGAGGGCAGCGTGCATCAGGTGATTCCTGCCAGCGGCGAGCCGATCGAAGCTCACACGATCATCGTCGCGACCGGGGCGCGGGCGAACTACATCGGCTTGGAATCAGAAGAGAAGTATAAGAACAAAGGCGTCAGTGCCTGTGCTGTTTGTGACGGGGCATTGCCGATGTACCGCGGCAAGCCGTTGGCCGTGGTCGGAGGGGGCGATTCGGCCGTCGAAGAGGCCACGTACCTCGCGAATCTCAAGAATGCGGCCACGATCTATATCATTCACCGTCGCGATCAGCTGCGCGCATCCAAGATCATGCAGCAACGAGCGTTCGACCATCCGAACATCGAACTCGTCTGGAACAGCACCGTCGAAGAAGTACTCGGCGATGGCCAGAAGGTGACAGGCCTGCGACTGAAGAGCACCGTCGATGATTCAACTCGCGAGCTGGAAGTCGGTGGCATGTTTGCCGCCATCGGCCACACACCGAATACTGCATTCCTCAAGGGCAAGCTAGAAATGAACGCCAAGGGCTACCTCAAGTGGACCAAAGCGTTCCGGACAAACACCAGCGCGGAAGGTGTGTTCGCCGCCGGCGACGTGGCCGACGACTACTATCGCCAAGCCATCACGTCGGCCGGGACCGGCTGTATGGCCGCGCTCGACGCCGAACGCTACATCGCCGAGTTGGGCGTGTAAAAAAAGTACGATGGCCTTCCAAGGCCGTCGTCAACGGACTCGACGGCCATTGGAAGGCCATCGTACTAGCTCTCGACCGCCAACCGCAATGTCTGACAAACCACCATGAGCGAGCACCTCTCGAAAGTTGAAGCGGATCGTAAGCTGCTTCATGACGCCCAGCAGCAGGGAACCGGCGCGTTGCTGTCGGCCTTCGTTCGGCTGTCCGGACCGGGGTGGCTGCAAAGTGCGATCACGCTGGGCGGCGGATCGCTCGCCGGCGCTCTGTTCCTCGGCGTGCTCGGCGGCACGAGCCTGTTATGGTTGCAACTGGTCGCCATCATCATGGGAGTCGTGATGCTGTCGGCGATCAGTTACGTCACGCTATCGACCGGCGAGAAACCGTTTCAGGCGATCAACAACCACATCAATCCCATGCTCGGTTGGGGATGGGTGATCGCGACCTGCATGGCCAACATGATCTGGTGCATGCCGCAATTCGGCCTCTGCTATGACGCACTGCGGAAGAACCTCATCGGTTCAGGCACGATCGGCGAAACGAACTCGGCGAAATTCGGCGTGTCGGCAGTCGTGTTGGTGGCGGCGACGGTGGTCGTGTTGCTGAACGGGCGACAAGGACTGGCCGCAAAGATCTTCGACTGGTTCCTGAAAGCGCTGGTCGGGATGATCGTGATCTGCTTCTTCGGTGTCGTCATTTACCTCACCGTGAAAGGTCTGCTCGATTGGGGAACGATCGGGGCTGGCTTTGTGCCGGATCTCCGCCAGTGGAGCCAGCCGACGGGCGATGTGGCTGCGTTGGTGGCCGGACTGCCCGCGCCGTTGCAGGAGTATTGGACTGGGCAGATTGTCACAGCACAGCGTGCCGTAATGATCGGCGCGGCGGCCACGGCGGTGGGGATCAATATGACGTTTCTGTTGCCCTACTCGATGCTGAATCGTGGCTGGGACAAGCCGTTTCGCGGGTTGGCTCGGTTCGATCTGTCGACGGGCATGGCGATTCCTTACGTGCTCGTCACGAGCTGTGTTGTAATTGCTGCCGCCGCGAGCTTCCACGCCAAAGTCGATGCCAATTTTCGCTCGTCTGATCCCGCCGTCATGCAGCAAAGTCCCTTCTTTGAGAAAGGCAGAAGTCTGTTGGAAGCACGGCTCACGCATGAGTCCGCCAGCTTCGCGGCGCTCAAGGAGGAGACGAAGCTCGCCCGGATAGCGGCTTTGCCGGCCGCCGAGAAGCAGATCGCGTCATCACTCATCAAACGCGATGCGTTTCAACTATCCGAGTCGCTGGCACCGCTGTTGGGTCAACGCCGGGCGAATCTCGTCTTCGGACTTGGCGTGTTCGGGATGGGATTCTCGTCGATCATCATTCTGATGCTGATCAACGGCTATGCGTTCTGCGAGATGTTCGGACGGCCCCAGGGCGGTGCCACTCACGTCGCCGGCTGCCTGGTTGCCGGAGCAGTCGGTGCGATCTGGCCGCTGGTGTGGAGTGGCGACACGCAGTTCTGGCTCGCGATTCTGGCTTCGAGCTTCGGGATGATGCTGTTGCCGATCGCTTACTTCACCTTCTTCATGATGATGAACAGCAACACGCTGCTCGGCAAAGAAAAACCGAAAGGCGGGTCGCTGCTCGTGTGGAACGTACTGATGGGCGTGTCGGTGCTGGGGGCGGTCGTGGCCGCCGGCTCCGCGATTTGGGAGAAGGTCTCGCCGATCTTTAAGGAGAACGCCACGCAAAACCAATGGCTAGGCGGTTTGGTGGTCTCGGGAGTGGCGATTGTATATATACTCTTGGTGATCGCTGGGTTCGTGATGAAGTCGAAAACGCCCAGCTCAAAGTAGGCCGGATTATTCATGAACCGTTCAGCATTCTTCAAAACACACGTTTGTAAGAGGAGTTACGGGCATCTTGCCCAAAACACCGCGCAAATCAGCCGCCACGCGATAGCGTGCGGTTCTCTCGAAGTTCACGAGAACCGCAGGCTATCGCCAGGCGGCTGATGAATAATCCGGGACAAAACGCATTAACGACCAGGCACTCACTTATGGAACGGATCTCTGTTGTTGCGGCACGCACGAAGGAAACGATGGGCCGCCAAGTTCGCGTGCAGGGCTGGATTCGGACGCGCCGCGATTCCAAGGGTGGGTTCAGCTTCCTGGAAGTAAACGATGGCAGCTGTCTGGGCAACTTGCAGGTCATCGCCGATGCCGGGCTGCCGAACTACGAGTCGGATGTCAAACGAATCACCACCGGTTGCAGCGTCACGATCGAAGGCGAGATCAAAGAATCGGGCGGCCAACAAGCCACCGAGTTGCTCGCTTCGCGCGTCATCGTTCACGGTTGGGCTGACGACTTCCCACTGCAAAAGAAACGCCACACCTTCGAGAAGCTCCGCGAGTGGGCTCATCTGCGGCCGCGGACCAATGCTTTTGGAGCGATCGCGCGCGTCCGAAATCAAGCGTGCAGCTCGATCCACAACTTCTTCCAGGAAGATGGATTCCTGTACGTTCACACTCCAATCATCACCGCCAGCGATTGCGAAGGCGCAGGCGAGATGTTTCGCGTGACGACACTCGACCTGGACAAGCTCGCCGGGCAAGACAAAAAGGTCGATTACTCCTTCGATTTTTTCGACCGACCGTCTTACCTGACGGTCAGTGGACAACTAGAAGCCGAGATCTACGCCACTGCGCTCGGCAGGGTTTACACGTTTGGACCGACATTCCGCGCGGAGAATTCGAACACTTCCCGGCATCTTGCCGAGTTTTGGATGGTCGAGCCGGAGATGGCTTTTTTCGAGCTAACCGACAACATGGATCTGGCCGAGCAGTTTCTGAAGCGGCTGTTTCGAGATGCCTTGGAAAAATGCGCCGAAGACATGGACTTCTTTGCTCAGCGGATCGAGCAGGACGCAGTCACGCGACTCGAAAAGATCGTCGACAGCGAGTTCGTGCGACTCCCGTATACCGAAGCGATTACGATCCTGGAGTCGAGCGGCGAGAAGTTTGAATTTCCGGTCTCTTGGGGCACGGATCTCCAATCCGAGCACGAACGCTATCTGACTGAGACCAAATTCAACTGCCCGGTGATCCTGTACGACTACCCGCGCTCGATCAAACCGTTTTACATGCGAGTGAACGACGACGAGAAGACGGTTCGCGCGATGGACGTCTTGGTGCCAGGCGTCGGCGAGATCATCGGTGGCAGTCAACGTGAAGAGCGGCTGGACGTTCTCGAGTGTCGGATGCAGGAGCAGGATCTGAACCTCGACGAGTACTGGTGGTATCGCGACCTGCGGCGGTACGGGACCGTCCCGCACGCTGGCTTTGGACTGGGGCTGGAACGAGCCCTCCAATTCATCACCGGCATGACCAACATCCGCGACGTCATCCCTTTCCCGCGAACACCAGGAAATGCCGAGTTCTGACTTCCAATTGACACCAGCCGCGGCTCTGCTTATCGTTAAGGCAGTAATGACTTTGAAGGAAGCTTCGACATGTCGCCACAGCCCGCCACCTCGAACAGCCACGCCATTGTCGGCGTCGTGATTATTAGCATTTTGGAGGAACGGGCTTAGGGCATCGAGCACCGGAAACGAACTTTACAGCCCTGAAGCCCGAGCGGGTTTCGGGGCTTTTTTTATTTATCGTTCCCAGGCTCACGCCTGGGAAAGCGATGTCCCGCAGGCTCTGCCTGCCTCGGTAACGGAAGCGAGGCGGAGCGTCGCGGACAGTGTGTTCCCAGGCAGAGCCTGGGAACAAGAACCGTCACACAACACGGAACACTGAATAACCTCATGCGATCCATCCAGATTTACGACACGACGCTGCGCGACGGCACTCAAGGTGAAGGCATCAGTCTGTCTCTCCAAGACAAACTGCAAATCACGCAGAGGCTCGACGAGATCGGCGTCGATTATGTCGAAGGCGGGTATCCGCTGTCCAACGAGAAGGACGTCGAATTCTTTCAGCGAGTCCGGGAACTAGGGCTCCAGCACGCGAAGGTCTGTGCCTTTGGGATGACCCGCCGACGTGGCATGGCCGCGAAAGACGACCCTGGGATGCGGGCTTTGTATGAATCGGAAGCTCCGGTTTGCACGGTCGTTGGCAAGACCTGGGACTTCCACGCGACCGAAGTCTTGCGAGTCACGCTTGAAGAGAACCTCGAAATGATCGCTGACAGCGTTCGCTTTCTCGCCGAGTCGAAACGCGAATTGATCTACGACGCCGAGCACTTCTTTGATGGCTGGAAGGCGAATCCCGAGTATGCGGCCAAGACGATTCAAGCCGCTGCGCAGGCTGGCGCGCAACTGGTCGTGTTGTGCGATACAAACGGTGGCTCACTGCCGGAGGAGATCGCCGCCTTCGTCAAAGAAGCTCAAGCCGCGTTAAAGCAGCACGGCGTGTCGGTCGGCATTCACTGCCACAATGATTGCGATCTGGCCGTCGCCAACTCGCTCGCCGCCGTGGATGCCGGCGCGGTCCAAGTGCAAGGGACCATCAACGGCTTCGGCGAACGATGTGGTAACGCCGATCTGATCTCGGTCGTTTCGAATCTGGCCTTCAAGAAGCAGGGCTACCAGGTTCTCGGCGGCACGAATCTCGACCACCTCACCGAGCTGTCGCGATACGTTTATGAGCAAGCGAACATGCTCTACCGCAACAACCAACCATTCGTCGGGAAGAGCGCGTTCGCGCACAAAGGCGGCATGCACGTCCACGCGATCAATCGGGCAACGGAGAGCTACGAACACATGAACCCTTCGCTCGTCGGCAACGAGCGGCGGATTCTGGTCAGCGAGTTGTCGGGCCGCTCGAACATCATCGCGTTGACGACGAAGCATAACCTCGAACAAGATCGCCTGTTGATGGATCGCATCCTGGCCCAAGTGGTCGAGATGGAGAATCGCGGATATCAATTCGAGGCGGCTGGCGGATCGTTCGATTTGCTCGTCAAGAAGTGTGCTGGCACTTTCACGCCTCATTTCGAAAGGCTCAAGTACCACGTCGAGGTTTCCGCGCCGCAGAACGACAGCGTCGTGACCGAAGCGACCGTCAAGTTGAGCGTCAACGGCGAGTTGCGACACGAAGTGGGCGAAGGGGACGGACCGGTCAATGCGTTGGATGCGGCTCTCCGCAAGGCACTCAACGGCACCTACCCGAACCTTCGCGGGATGCGTCTGGTCGATTACAAGGTGCGCGTGGTAAACTCCGAAGCCGGCACCGCCGCCCGCATCCGAGTCAGCATCGAAAGCGCTGACGAACACGACGTCTGGGGCACCGTCGGGGTCAGCGAGAATATTATCGAGGCCAGTTGGATTGCGCTGAATGATGCGATCGAGTATAAACTGTACAAAGATGAATCGCGGCAATGAAGGAAGTAAAAGATGATCAAGAACATTCCGCCGAGAATCGAATTCGTCGAGGTGACCGATCCCGACGAAATTCGGCAGGCGAAGGAACAGAGGCGGCAGTTCGATCGCAATCGCGAATGGCTGCGTACCCGCGTGCCGGATGTGTTTGAGCGGTATCGCGGCAAAGTAATCTGTGTCTCCGCCCAAGAACTGTTCGCGGCCGATACCGCCGAAGAAGCGATCGCCGCAGCCAAAGCTGCTCATCCGGAAGAGAAGGGCTGGTTCACGCGAATCATTCCACGCGAGAAAGTGCCGCGAATCTATGCGTTTTGACGGATTATGGGAACGGTGTGAAGACGGCATCGTCCGTCCGCTGCTGTCCGCTGAAGTACTTTCCGAAAGCGGCTCCTGGCACAGCGTCGCAATGCTGATCGACACGGGCGCGGATCGAACCGCTACGCTACTTGGCGGCAATCATTCGTATTCCATCCAGCCAATCTAGCGTGCCAGCGCCTATCACGAACGGATTCATCATGTCTGATTCACTCCCCAATCGTTTCAACTACCAAGAAGCCCAACCCCGCATCTACCAAGCGTGGGAAGAGGGCGGTTACTTCAATGCTGAACCGAATCCGGATCGCCAGCCGTATTCGATCGTCATCCCGCCACCGAATGTTACCGGCGCGTTGCACCTTGGCCATGCGCTCAACAATGCACTGCAAGACACGATGATTCGCATGAAGCGGATGCAGGGTTTTGAAACGCTCTGGATGCCGGGAATGGACCATGCCGGGATCGCGACGCAAGCAGTCGTCGAGCGCCGTTTGAAAGAAGAAGAAGGCCTCACTCGTCACGATCTAGGGCCGGAAAAACTCGTCGAGCGAATCTGGCAGTGGAAAGAAGAATACGGCAATCGAATTCGTGGCCAACTCAAGCAGATGGGTTGCAGTTGCGATTGGCGTCGTGAACGGTTTACGCTGGACGATGTGTGTGCCAAGGCGGTGCGACAGACGTTCTTCGATCTGTTCAGCAAAGGATTGATCTATCGCGGCAAGCGGCTGGTGAATTGGGATACGTTCCTGCAAACGGCGGTCAGCGATGACGAGGTGTTTCACGAAGTCGTGAAGGGCCACTTCTGGCACTTCAGCTATCCGGTGATCGATCCACAGCCGGGCGAGCCGACACACGTGACGATTGCCACGACGCGCCCCGAGACGATGCTCGGCGACACGGCAGTCGCGGTCCATCCCGATCCCGCCGGTGCGTTGGACAAAGTCGAGACCGAATTGCAAGAGCGGCTCGCCGCCGCGCCCGCCAAGGACAAGGACGCGATTCAAAAACAAATCGACAACGTCGAGCGCCGCCGCCGAGAGGCGCTTCCCGCCTTGGAGCAGCTGCGCGACATGGCGAACGCTGGCCGCATGTTGATGCTGCCGTTGCTCAACCGCGAAATCCCGCTGGTTGCCGACGAGTGGGCCAAGCCGGAACTAGGCAGCGGCTGCGTCAAGATCACACCGGCCCACGACGCGAACGACTACGAAGTCGGTCTGCGCCAAGGTCTGCCGATGGTCAACATCCTGAACCCCGACGGTACACTGAACGAGAACGCTGGTCCTTATCAAGGCCTGAAGATGCAGGAAGGTCGCAAGCGAGTCGTCGCCGATCTCGACGAATTAGGCTTGCTCGGCGAAGTCGAAGATCGCGAGATCGACCTCGCTCATTCCGACCGCAGCAAGACGCCGATCGAACCTTATCTTGCGGACCAATGGTTCGTAAAGATGGACAAGTTGGCTCAATCAGCGATGGATGCGGTGACTGACGACCGCGTGAAGATTTTCCCCGAGCGATATCGGAAAGCGTATCTCGATTGGCTGGGAGAGAAACGGGATTGGTGTATCAGCCGCAATCTGTGGTGGGGACATCGGATTCCGATTTGGAAGCGCTCGTTCAATGGAATGGCCGAAAGAGAACAAGTTGCAGCGGCCGCGAAGACGGTTTACCTGGACAGCTCAGATTCGCCGAGAGAAGACTGTGAGTTCTATCATCAGTGGAACCCCGACACGATCGAAGGAGTTGCATATCTTTGTCTTCGTGACGACCACCCAGAACTCGAATCACAAGTCGAAGCGATTGGCTTTGTCCGCGAGGAAGACGTGCTCGACACGTGGTTCAGTTCTGCCCTCTGGCCACATTCGACATTAGGTTGGCCAGACGAGAACGAAGCACTCGACTACTTCTACCCAACGAGCGTGCTGATCACGAGCCGCGATATCATCACGCTGTGGGTGGCGAGGATGGTGCTGACGGGTTTGAACAACATGCAGGAAATCCCGTTCCACGAGGTCTTCATTCATCCCAAGATCCTAGACGGCTACGGCGAGACGATGTCGAAGTCGAAGGGGAACGGCGTTGATCCGTTGGATGTGATCGACAAATTCGGGCCAGATGCGTTGCGATTTGGCTTGGCTTACCTGACAACCGAGACGCAAGACGTGCGGATGCCGGTGCAGTTCGAGTGCCCGCACTGTGATGCGCTAACCGAACAAACCAAGAAGAACCGCGAACTGCCTCGTGTTGAATGCAAGAAGTGCGGCAAAGACTTCTCGACGCAATGGGCTCGCAAGGACGAGGACAAGGCGTTGCCGCGCGGCGCGGTGGTCAGCGAGCGGTTCGAGCAAGCACGTAATTTCTGCAACAAGTTGTGGAACGCTTCGCGGTTCGCACTGATGAATCTCGAAGGCTACGAAGCGGGAGTCGTCGGCGACGCCGATCAGGCGGTGGAAGACCGCTGGTTGCTCAGCCGTCTCGCGACGGTCACTAAGGAAGTCACTCAGTCGCTGGAAACGTACCACTTCGCCGATGCGATGCGGGCGCTGTACGACTTTGCCTGGGACGACTTTTGCAGTTTCTACATCGAGATCGCCAAGGAACGCTTGCAAAACGACGCAACTCGCGCCACGGCTCAGCGAGTACTCGCGTACTCGCTCGACACGCTGTTACGGTTGCTGCACCCGGTCATCCCGTTCATTACGGAAGAGATCTGGGGCTTGTTGAGCCAGTTCGCTCCCGAGCGAGGACTGACCGAGATAAGCTCGCCGACGGACAAGATCATCGTTGCACCTTGGCCGAACACGGATGCGCCGCGGCAAGACGCCAAGATCGAAGCACAGTTCGCGACGTTTCAGAAAGTACTTGGCGCGGTGCGGGAGATTCGCAGCCGTCAGAACATCGCCCCCAAAAAGCCGATTGAGTTCATCGTCAAAGCCGACGCCGAAACGATCGCTCTCTTGGCACCGCTCAAACCGTACTTTGCCGGGATGGCAAACGCGTCGGTTGCGGCGTGGGGGCCGGACGCCGAGCCTCCCACAACCAACGCCCACATCAATCTGCAAGGCATCGACGTGTTCGTTGATCTGACCGGCTTGATCGACGTCTCAGCCGAAATTGAGCGCCTCGAAAAAGAAGAAGCGAAGACGCAAAACTTGATTCAAGGCAAGAGTAAGAAGCTGGAGAACGCCAGTTTCGTTGACCGCGCGCCGGCGGATGTTGTTGCTAAAGAACGCGAGAGTCTGGTACAGCTTCAGGATCAACTCACGACCGTTCAAAAGTCGCTCACAGAACTGAGAAAGTCGGTGCGGAACACCAACGCGAACTAGCCGAACGCGGTTCAGACGCCCGGCTTTTCCAAAAAGCCGGGCGAGGAACCGATTGTCAATTAGCACAGTCCCAAAGTGATTTTAGTCGCATGAAGTGCTGCTCGGTCCAAGTAATGACCAGTTCATCGCCAACAACTCGAATCCGTACTTGGCGATCTTCAACGGTCCCCCCATCAACTTCGGTTTTGAACTGCTGGATCTTCGACTCAATATCGTCAATCCATTCGATGCTGGCGTGCATGAACTTCGCGGCCACTTCCGCAGAAACTGCACTTTAGGAGATCTTGGTGCTGGCGCTAGCACGCTGTAGAGATTGATCTTGGTGAAAAACGTGGCTCTCCACGATGTTGTGGGTTTCTCACAACGAACACTTCACCAGGAGAGCCACGGATGGCCAAGCGTAAACCCAAATCGAAGCGTCCGCAACCGCAGCACAAGAAGCACAAGAAATCGCAACACGACAAGCACAAGCGACTCCAACACAAAAACCCCCGTCGCAAAAAGACGACGCAGGCCAAAGTTCCGCTCACCGGCCGCATGCACGACGCCGTCGCGCAGTTGCAAGCCTGCCTGGATCGCAGGATCGCCTTTCGGCTGGCCATCATCGTCGCTGGCATGTTCCTCGCCGATGACCGCCGCACGGCCAGTGCTTGGTTCGTGGCTGGCGGAGTCCAAGACGATTGGGATCGTTTTTATAATTGCCTCATCAGCGTCGGACGGACCTCCGAAAAACTCGCCACCGTCGTGCTCGGACTCGTCGTGCATAAGTTCGCTGCCGGTCTCGCTGGCCGCATCACGGTCGGTTTGGATGACTCTCCCACTGGGCGTTACGGGAAGCATGTGGAAGGCGCTGGCCGACCACCGCTTCGCGGCGGTGCCCGTCACAATCCCACTCCCGGACCTGCCGACGGCGAGTGGTTGTATGGTCACAATTGGGTGTCGCTGGCGTGGCTGGCCACCCATCCCGCCTGGGGTGTGATTGCCTTGCCGTTGCGGTCGCTGATGTATGTCCGTGAAATCGATGTGCCGAAACTAGCCGAAAAGTATGATTGGGAGTTTCGTACCAAACATCAATTGGGCGTGGAATTGTTAAGGTGGTTCATCACCACGTTGCGAAAACTCGGTGTGAAGACGACAGTCTGGTTGGTCGTCGACGGAGCTTACGCCGCGCGACCGTTTCTGCTGCCGATCTTGGAATTGGGAATCGTGATTGTCAGTCGCTTGCGGAAGGACGCCTGCCTGTTTGACTTGCCTGCGGAGGATTCTCACGGCAA
>JAQBZB010000491.1 GCA_027622275.1 Planctomycetota bacterium
TGCCGGTTGTGGCGTCTGTATCATCCATGCAATGGCGAGACGCCCGATCCAAGTCGGCCGAAATCCATGCGATGCGCGACGGCAGAAGTCCGGAAACCAGCGACATTTAATGGTCGGCGGAGTTTTTTGACCCTACGCGATTTTAATCCGGCTATGCATGGCAATTTCACTGCTCGATTGGAAGTTTGGAAGAGGGGCTGAAACGTGCCATCGACAAACGCTGGCCGAAGGTGGAACATAAGGGCTCGGAATCGAGTTGTCGGCACGCTTGACGCAAGGCATACCGCTCATGGCTTCTGACTCGTCCAGATGGTCAAGCGAAGATGAACGCCAACTGGCGCCGGTTCAGGGATTACCGGGCTGGGTACGAGTCGTCAGTCTTGGCATTTGTTTGCTGGTCGGCTTGGGTAGCCTTGCGTTGTGGTTCAGCCCCGCGACTTCCGACCACCGCACGCTCTTCGCGGGGCCGGAAATTCGGCCCGTGGCCGTGGCTGGGGATGGCTATGTTGGTTCCAGTGCCTGCCAAACGTGTCACCGGCACGAATCCGAGACGTGGCATGATTCGTTTCATCGCACGATGACTCAAATCGCATCGCCGACTTCCGTCGTTGGAGACTTCAGCGGAGCGGAGCTTCAGCACGCGGGTGCTCAATACCGTCTCGGTCGCGACCAGGAGAACTGTTGGGTCGAATTCGACGCGCCACAATCCGTTGCTGGCGAACCGTTCTCGAAGCTTCGGCGCAATGTCGTTTTGTGTACCGGCTCGCATCACATGCAAGTCTACTGGCTGTCAACCGGCAGGGGGCGGGAACTGGCGGTGCTGCCGTTTGCCTGGTTGATCGCCGAGAAACGGTGGATTCCGCGAGAAGCGTGCTTTCTGCAACTCCCCGCCGAATCCGACGCTTATGAGCCGGGCCGTTGGAATCGCTCGTGCATCGGTTGCCACACCACGCACGGCAACCGCAATCTCCAGGACGACGCCCCTCCACAATCCACCGTGAGCGAATTCGGAATCGCCTGCGAGGCCTGCCACGGCCCGGGGGAACTACACGTCCAGCATCACAGTCAAGCCAATAAGTCGCAGGCCGCGGATCCGATCACCCATCCACTGCGATTGCCTCACGAACGGGCTTCCGAGGTGTGCGGTCAATGCCACATGGCTTGGCACACGGAAGTCGCGCAATCTGGCCTGACCTATCGGCCGGGCGACGATTTGCGGAGTCTTCGCGCCACCACCAAGAAACCTTCGCAGTTCTGGCCGGACGGCATGGTCCGCGTCGTTGGCCGGGAGTTTAACGGCTTGATCGAATCGGCCTGTTTTCAACATGGAGAGCTGTCTTGTTTCTCTTGCCACCAGATGCACCAATCCGAAGACGACATGCGTCCCCGAGCGGACTGGGCAGACGACCAGCTCAAGCCCGACATGCGCGGCAACGAGGCATGCCTCGCTTGCCACGACGACTATCGTGCCTTGGACAAGCTCGAATCGCACACACATCACTCGAGTTCGTCGGATGGGAGTCGCTGTTACAACTGCCACATGCCCAACACGACGTATGGCCTTCTGAAGGCGACCCGCAGCCACCGGATCAGCAGCCCGTCGGCCGCCGAGACCGTGGCGTCGGGCCGGCCCAATGCTTGCAATCTCTGTCATCTCGACAAGCCCCTGACGTGGACCGCCGAGAATCTTGCCGCTTGGTACGGTCAGGCTTCGACAAAGCTGCCGGTGGAATGGTCCGAGACTGCCGTTTCCGTACGTTTGGCGCTGGCTGGCGACGCGGGACAACGTGCCTTGATCGCCTGGCACATGAGTTGGGCTCCGGCCCGCGAGGCATCTGGCGAGCAGTGGCTCCCACCCTATCTCGCTATTCTGTTGGCAGATGATTACCCCGCCGTCCGCTTCATCGCTCATCGATCGCTCGCGCAAATCGAAGGCTACGGCGATCTCGGCTACAGCCGGGATATGCCGGAAGTTGAACTTCAGTCGCTCCCCGGCGAGATAACGTCTCGATGGAGTCGGAATCCCTCGCTGCTGGACAAACCGATGCTTCTTATCTCACCAACGGGAGCATTGGACGGGGAACGCATCACTGAAATCTTGAAACAGCGCGATCACACCGTCATTTCCCTGGACGAATAATCGGTCGGATTTCCCGATCGCCAGACGGTCATCCGTCGCTCCCGTGTTCGACAACGACACGTACTTGAGTTTAGGAAATCGGCTTAGCGTCGGCGGGCGCAACCGAGGTCGTTTGGCCATTGTCGTTGCGCGCACAGGACGACAACTCCTGAGTCAGTTCGGATCGAAAGCGTTCGGCGCAAATGTCGACAACAATGAGGCAATTGTGTGTCAGCCCTAACTTGCGGCGGTGGCGCACACCGCCGCAAGTTAGCGTAAGCTCGCAGCGAGGTTCTAGCCCCCCCCAGACGAGCCGGAATCGACGCCGATTAGCAAGCTGCGTTTCGACGCGGCGGTGGGGGCGACGAATGTCACTAGCTTAAGCTTAACTGGTTGAAGACAGTTCACTTAACGATGCTGTCAGTTCGCGCATTCGCGCATGCTATCACGCCCCGATCGATGGCTAGGGAACGATGGGTAACCAACCCGGTAAATTGCGTCGTCTTGAGCTGGTTGACAGCGTTGCTGTGACGGCGTCACTAAACTCTCTTCATGGAATGGTTTCCGCTTAAGCTAGTGCCATTCGTCGAAAAGACCGACGCTGTTTCGCGCAGTTGTCGCCAACAACGCCGAACTCCGCCGGCAAATAGCTGACCGCTCACTTTCACCGCTGCTCCTCGAAGGCGCGAATGCTCCGCAGACGCCGACATCGGGACAGAAAGATGCGCATTCCCTGGTCAGATTTAGCCACAAGATCGCCCGGATGTATACCGTAGGGTATTGCCTCAGTGAATACCGATCGGTATACTATCTGGTGTGAAAAGCGTTCACCAGGAAAGGGCGAAACGATGAAGGTTGTAGCTTACATTCGAGTCAGCACGGAAGAGCAAGCCACCAGCGGACAGAGCTTGGATGCCCAACGAGCCAAGGCGTTAGCCTACGCCGGCTTGTACGATCTGGAGTTGGTCGAGGTAATCGAGGACGCTGGGCAATCCGCCAAGAAGTTGAAGCGGCCCGGACTGGAAAGGGCATTGGCAATGCTTGCGAGCGGCGAGGCCGATGGTTTGGTCATCGCCAAGCTGGACCGACTCACCCGCAGCGTTGCCGACTGGCAGAAACTGATTGACCGCTTTTTCGGTGAGAAGGCCGGCAAGCAGTTGTTTTCGGTTGCCGATTCGATCGATACACGAACCGCAGCCGGCCGGTTGGTCTTGAACGTGCTGTTGAGCGTTGCCCAGTGGGAACGTGAGACGATTGCCGAGCGGACGTCTGACGCTTTGCAACACAAGATCCGTAACGGCGAGCGATGTGGTAAAGTGCGGTTCGGCTACGATCTCGCCGACGACGGCAAGACGCTGGTGCCGAATGCCGTCGAGCAAGCGGCTATCAGCCTGATGCACGAACTGCGCGAGGCCGGCGAGAGCCTGCGCGAGATTGCCGACCAACTGAACCAACGTGGAATCGCATCAAAGCAGGGTGGCGAATGGAAACACACGACCGTCAAGGGGATTTTGGCAAGAGCCGCATAGAGCGGCTGTACGACCGTCTGGCGTCGCTGTTGGGGCGTCTACCGCCAGAACGCCGCGAAGCCTTTGGAGAATACTTGGATGGGCAAGAAGAAGCCGAAAGCGACCGAAAGGACGACGATAGCGGACCAACTCCGCCAAGCGATTGAAGACAGCGGAGAATCGGTCTATGCGATCGCCAAGGCTGCCGGCATCGCTCAGCCGGTCTTGCACCGTTTCGCCGCTGGCGAGCGAGATTTGACGCTCACAACGGCTGACAAATTGTTGGAATACTTTGGACTTGAACTGACGCCAACACGCAAGACGAAAGCACGATAATTCAAACAATCGCCGTCCGCGGTCAAGCCGCCTCACGCGGCAACATGCCACTCGCCCGCAGATACTTGAGCCGCATCGTTTCGACCGTGCGACTCATCCCGAACAGCAGCGGCGACACTTCGCGATTGTCGGACAATTCGCGTTTGCGT
>JAQBZB010000120.1 GCA_027622275.1 Planctomycetota bacterium
CACCGCCCAGCGTCCGCTACAATCATGTCCGCACCTGAGGATTAGAGATATACTCGCCTAAAGTGCAGCTCTTCTATTACCTACGAGAAATCGCTCCAGAACAGGGATTGGCGCAGCCGCTTTGACTTGTGTCGCTCCTTGTGGTCTCGGCCATTCGGCTGAATTAGTCAATCCGCGATGTCGATTCCGATCCGGCGGAGTTGGCCCGAATGGGGCACGCGAGCGGCACGCCGGTGCCATTGGGCTCCGCCAGTGCCCTTATGTGGAGCGATTTTAACGACGGTACCTGGGCGGCGACCTTGATTCGCGACGAAGTGAACACCGACTGCCTGATGACCGCAAAGTTGGCTCGCGTCACTCGCTGCCCCATGCCTGCCAGCCAACTACCTCAAACAACTGGCTATTCCCAGGATCAAGCCCGAGCGGAATCTCACGGAGAGTGCCTTGCTCGACAAATTCTCGCTGAACCAGTTCGGGGGTGACGTAGTCAGAGTAGCCGTAGTTGCCTGGGCTGCGATACCGCTCGAGTTCGTACCAGAAGATGAAGACGTGGGAGATCCGTTTTTCACGCAGCGCGTTCATGCGGTCGTCCTTCGTATGGTTCTTCATCATCGTCTCGAAGACGCAGTCGTCGAAGCAAGTGTTGTAGAAGACTGGCATCTCGAAGTCGAAGACCTGCGCCTCGCCGACGGCCATGACGGCGAAGCCCGGCGGCACGCTGGCGTTCAGGTATTTGTGCGCGCGATGCATGCGCTCGACAGAAAATGGTCCGTCGGTCGGCTCGTCGCGGCGCAGCGACTCGTACGAAGTCAGGAACCGATTGTCGCCCGGTAACGGCGACGTCACGAACGCCAAGTTGAAGGCGAACCCCAAGCACAAGATTGCGGTGATGGTTCCTCGCCAAACTCGATCGCCAAACGAAGCGGCTCCGATGCCGGCGAGCAAGGCCACAAGCGGCAAGATCGGCACGAGGAATCGGTCGATCCGATGCGTTATGAGCCACCAGGCAAGGACGTTGAAGGCGATGATCGCCGCTAGTGCCAGCACGAGCCTCGCGTGTCGTCGCGACAACAGACCGATTGCTGCCAGCGGCAACAGCAGCGGGCTGGCGAACTCGGACCGCCATAACAGGAGCGATGCACTGTTTCGCAGAAAGCTCCAAGTATAGGAATGACCCGCTGCGTCGTGCGGAGGCCCGTGAGCGGTCGTCCACTGGGCGTCTTTGGCTACCGTTCGCGTCTCTCCGCCGAAGACACTGTAAAGCAACGGGTACGTCGGGTTCTCGGCCAGTACGAGGTTTTTTCCGAACCACAATCCACAGGCGAGGGCGACTGCCAGCGTCAAGGTCAACGCTTGACGAACATGAAGTTTTCCGAGCGGGAGGCAGGCGGTCGCGATTACGCCCGGAACGACCACAAACAGCAACGCCGGATACTTACAGGCAACCGCCGAGCCGGCAAGGAACCCGGCCAGCAAGAGATCAGGCGTGAGCGCTTCGCCGGATTTCAATCGCTCGTGCCAAATCATCAATGCGTAAAACGTAATGAACAGATAGAACGCCGACGCACCGTCGATCAGACCGCTGGCCGAGACGTGCATGACCCAGGGAGTCGAGATGAAAACAAAGGCCGCAATCGTGCCGCTGGCTGGCGACAGAAAACGTCGTCCAAACGCGAGCAAGGCCAGCGCCGTCAGTGGTGCGTAGGCTGCGATGATGGCCTTGCCGATCAAGGCTCCCCACCACCAATTCTGCTCGCCGCGCATCAGGTTCGTGCCGACGATGGCGTGCATCTCGGCCCCGAGCGGCATGTTGCCGTAGACGTTGTGCGGCATGAACGTAGCGGTGCCTTGCTGATACCACTCTTTGGGAACCTGCGAGTGATACTCGCGGGTGTCGAAGTGCCAAGGTGGCAGCAGGGCACCTGCGATGATGGCGATTACGAATGGGACGGACATCCAGAGCGCAAAGTTAGTCGTTGTTCGCAGAGTTTTCAGGGAACCGGCGAACAAACGTCTTTTCGCGGAGCGAAAAGCGACTAACCTGTGTCTCCAATGAAACGCAGCGGCCGCGATAATCGTGATGCCGGGTACGATGAACGCGAGCCGAAACTGCAACCCGCCGGCCAAGCCGACCGCGAGCGTGTAGAGCGAGATGAGGTTGAGCCCGACTCCTGTCGCGAAAACGACCAGCTCAAGCCGCGACAGGTGGTTGTCCGCGTCAACTCGCTCCATCGCGAGACGCCCCGCCAGATATGCGATCAACAGGATGGCACCGGTCGCGGCTGCGAGTGGCACTCGATCGAGAATCGCGAAGCGAGCCCAATCCCCGTCGCACCACGAGTGGACGATTTGATCGGGCAGCAGAATCAGATTCGAAATGAGAACTCGCTTTTTGTCGGCGGCAATGAAGAAGACAAAGTAACGGAGGAAGGCGATGCCGAACGCGATGCTGGACGCGATCACCAACCATCGCCTCCAGGACGCTGCTGGCGGCAGTGATTCGGCTTTGTCAGGCGGTAATCGCACGGGATGATGCCGGGAAGAGAGAAGTTGTGACCGTCGAAGCCTGAGCTATGATTGCCTGAGCTATACTTAATAGCGTCGATGCGTCGACCGTGCCGCTTGTAACAATTCTAACGAGCCATCCGGGATCTGCCGAGCCAATGTCCAACAACACACCACTTCGCGGCATCTTTACGCCCAACATCGTACCCTTGGATGCACGCGGCGAGATCAACGAATCGGAGCTGCGAAAGTACGTTGACTGGCTCATTGAACGGGGTGTTCACGGTTTGTACCCGAATGGATCGACGGGCGAATTCACTCGGTTTACGGTCGAGGAGCGACGCCGGATCATCGAGATCATGGCCGACCAGACCCGCGGCCGCGTGCCGATTCTGGCGGGCGCCGCCGAGGCGAACACACGCGAAACGATCAAAGCCTGTGAACACTATCACGGCCTCGGCGTGCGCGCCGTCGCGATCGTTTCGCCGTTCTATTACAAGCTGACTCCCGCCGGTGTCTATGCCTACTTCAAAGAGATCGCCGACAACTCGCCGATCGATGTCACGCTGTACAACATTCCGATGTTCGCGTCGCCGATCGATGTGCCGACGGTCCAGCGGCTGGCCGAAGAGTGTCCTCGCGTGGCTGCGATCAAGGACTCGTCCGGCGACTTGCCGCACATGATGCGAATGATCGCGGCCGTGCGGCCCGTGCGGCCTGACTTCGCGTTCTTGACCGGCTGGGATGCGGCGCTGATGCCGATGCTGTTGATTGGTTGTGACGGCGGAACAAACGCGACCAGCGGCGTGGTACCCGAGATCACTCGCAAGCTCTACGATCTGACGCTAAGCGGACAACTGGATGCCGCGCGCGAGCTGCAGTATCGGCTGTTGAAGTTGTTCGACGCGATGCTATTCTCCGCCGAGTTCCCCGAAGGCTTTCGTGCCGCCTTGCGTTTACGCGGCATCACGACGGGCATCGGTCGGCAGCCGCAATCGCTGGTGCAGCAGAAGGAACTGGCAACGCTGAGCGATCAACTTCAGTGTCTGCTCGCCGCCGAGGGATTCACCGATCAGCCGGTCGGCGGTTGTCCCGTGGGCGAGTCGGTCGACACTGACCAAGTCGAGCGCATCGTGCAAACCGTGGTCGGCGAGTTGAAGAAGCGCGGGATGGCCTAAGATTTCTGCCGATCGCGAGGAAGCACAGAGCGCTCGCCTACCAGACCTTGGTCAAGTCGACGCGCACGTTCTCGATCGTGGCGACCGTGATACTCTTGGTATGTGAGCCTTCGCTTACATACTCGCCGTCACGCAACACAAACTGCTCGACCGTGTGCTCATCGGGATCGACAATCCAGTACTCAGGTACGCCGAGTCGCTCGTAAAGCCCTTTCTTCAAGACGCAGTCGTTCTTCTCTGTCGAAGGTGACAGGATCTCGACGATCAGATCCGGTGTCCCCTTGATCTTCGTCGGCGTGATGATCAATCGCCGCTCGCGCATGATCACGATCAAGTCCGGCTGAACGATATCGTGATTGGTGAGTTGTAGGTCGGTCGGAGCGGCGAATACCTCACCTCGCTCCGGTTCTTCTATTTGATCGAAGAGCTGAAAGTGAATTCGACTTGAGACTCGTTGGTGACTGGTGTTGGGGGCCGGATTCACGTAATGGTCTCCTTCGATGATTTCGTGCCGACGTCCGTCATCGGGGTAGCACACATAGTGCTCGTATCCGAGTTTGGTCTTCGCAGGAATGGCTTGAGACATGGCTTCCTCCTGGGGTCGTTGTTTTTTGCAGTTCCAGTTTTCCAGTATAGCAAAGAGCGGCAGGCCATCGCATGGCTGTTTTCAATTACAGACTTCCAACCGCGTCTGGCTAAAGACCTTCACAGCGGCGTCCGACCACAAACAGCCAAATCACCATCGCGGCAACACCGACCGGCAACACGAACCAGACGGAAACGCCGAAGCCGATCGGGATCGTGCCGCAGACGACCGAGATGCCGGCGACGAGCAGCGCGTAAGGCATTTGAGTGCGGACGTGAGCGACGTGACCGCAGCCGCTGGCAGCGGACGAGAGTACGGTCGTGTCGGAGATCGGCGAGCAATGATCGCCAAAGATCGCGCCGGCCAAAACGCCCCCGACGGAGCCGATGAAGAGCGGATCTTGTGGCGAGACGGCCGCGCCATTCGCCGAGATCAACTGGATGGTCGTCGGGATGACCAGCGGCATGAGAATGCCCATCGTCCCCCAACTTGTTCCGGTCGCGAAAGCCGTGGTCGATGCGAGAATGAAAACAATCGTCGGCATCCATCGAACATCGACGGAGCCTTCCATCAACTGACCCAAGTACAGCCCGGTTCCGAGATAGTCTTCTTTCGTAATCCCCGAGAGCGCCCAGGCCAGCCAGAGGATGGCGAGCACTCCCGCCACTTGCAGGGCTCCGCGGTTCGCTGCCGCATGCAACGTCGACAGATCGATGCGTGCGACGGACCATCCCAGCAACAGAGCCATCCCAAGACCCGACAAAGAGCCATACACCAAGGCAATATACGAATCTCCCTTTCCAAAGATGTTGAGTAAGGAGCGTTCCATGGAAGGATCAGCGACGATTTTCCGCCATCCCGTGGCTGCAATCAGAACGACGGTCACGACGACAACGGCGAGGACTGGCATGATGGCGTTGGTCCAATGCGACGAGCCGGACGGAGCGGTTCCATCAGCGGTTCCGGCGGAAGGTCGATCGCGGATGGCTCGCCGCTCGGCAACAAGCATCGAACCGAAGTCGCGGCCGAGGATTCCGACCAGCGGTACCATCAACAGCGCCCACAGCACATAGAACCGATAGGGAATGCTGGCGATGAACAGCTCGAACGCGCTGGCGGAATCGGCGAGCGGTGTTCCGTTGAGTCCCGCCTGGATGTAGCCGATCTCCCCCGCAACCCAAGTCGACACGAGCGCCAAGCCCGAGACCGGCGCGGCGGTCGAGTCGACCAAATAGGCGAGCTTTTCTCGCGAGATCCGCAGTCGATCCGTCAGCGGCCGCATCGTGTTGCCAAGCAACAGCGAGTTTGCGTAATCGTCAAAAAAAATGATCAAACCGAGCAGCCAGACGGTGAGCTGGCCACCTCGCCGGCTGCGCGCCAACGGCGCGATGCCGTTGACAATCGCCTCCATGCCACCGCTCTGCTGCATCACGCCGACCATCGCTCCCATCAACAAGGTGAAGACGAACACGCGAAGATGGTCGTCGTCGCTCAGGCTCGCCCACAGATGCGTCTCGAGCATCGAGCCAGTCGCCGCGACCGGATTTCCATTCGCCAGGATAAGCGCACCCACGAAGATACCCGCAAGCAGCGACGGGACGACGCGTTGAGTTACGATGGCAAGGGCGATCGCGACCAACGGTGGCAACAGGCTGAGACAGCCGTACGAGTCGGGTGGGAACAAGACATCCCAGATTTGTGCGAGCCAAGCCACGCGATGAATGTCCAACTAAGCCACAAGAGGTGGTGATGCTTTCGTCATCGGTTCAGCGAGCCGAGGTAAGCGAATCGTGAAACACGTGTGTTCGCGATCGTTGCCGCTGACTTCGATCGAGCCGCCGTGAAGTTCGACGATCCGCCAACACTTCGAAAGACCAAAGCCAAGGCCGCGGCCTGCTTCTCGGCCCGAATAAAACGGGTCGAACAGGTGCCGCCGAACTTCCTCAGGGATGCCTGGACCAGTATCGGTGACGCTCAACTCGACCGAAGTGTCGTTCTTGATGAGCGAGATCGTTACCTGGCCGCCGGCGCTGATCGCTTCGAGTGAATTGCGGCAGAGCGCGTTTAACGCAACTGCCAGATGAGTTGCGTCGGCGCTCAACCAGCAGTCGGCGATTGTTCCTTGCACCAGCATTGCGGTTCCCTGCTCGTCGGCTTGGCCGCTCAATTCTTCGACGACTTGGGCAATCAACTCGGACAGATTCACACTCTCGCGAGTCAGATCAGGCGGTTTCGCGAACAGCATCATGTCGGAGATCATCTCGTAAGCCCGAAACGCCTGGCTATTGATGGTTGCGAGTTTGCGTCGCCGCTCCGGGTCGGTTTCATCTCGCAAAAGTGTTTGGGCGCGCGACGAAATGTTGGCCAGCGGGTTGTTGATTTCGTGGCTGGCACCGTACGCCAACTCACGCATCGACGCCAGTTTGTCGCGAAGTAGCGTCTGGTCAAATTCGCATTCGAGTTGTTCCAGACGACTCATGCGAGCGACCAGTGCGGATAGTGCTTGTGCCCAAGAGCCTGCGTTAGGGGCGTCTGAGCCCTGTGCGTTCGACTGAGCATTGTTGGCGGCAAAGTCAGCCAGTGACTCGCGGCGCAGTTCCTCTGGATCCAATAGCAACATTTGGACAAGTCGTCGCGCGGCATCCTCCCGAGAGTCGTACTCGCCGGATGAAGAATCGTCAGTTCGATCCATCAACTCGTTCCAGAAATGCATGTAGAGCAAGCCACTTACTGATGCGAAGCACCTAGCAAACAGCTTGCTCTACAAAAAAGTTAATCGCGATCGATCCGCGTTCCTAGCTGTTGACGGTTCGTTCGAGTTCAAGCAGGTCACACGAACGATCCAACAGCTTGTCGACCGTGAACGGTTTCTGGATGAACTCGTTGGCACCGGCGGCCTTCAAGTCGGCAACCTTGTCGTGTTCGACCATTCCCGAGATACAGATGATTTTCACGGAATCGAGCGCGTCATCCTGACGAACTCGCTGGCAAACTTCCTTGCCGTTGATATCCGGAAGCATCACGTCGAGCACCACCAAGTCCGGGCGGAACTCTTTGACGAACATACCGGCGTCAAAACCGTTATTCGCCGTGCGAATCTCAAAGCGGCCGTCCCGTGCAAATACATCGACCAGCAATTCCACAAGATCCTCGTCGTCATCAACGATCAGCACCTTGCGTTTGCCGCTCTCCAGGGCATCGGTCGGGATGCCGTTCTCCTTCATGAACTGAAACAGTTGGTCGCGCGGAATACGGCGAAACCGACTGCCGGGAACCCGGAACCCTTTTAAGGAACCGTTGTCGAAGCAGCGAATGATCGTCTGTTGACTGACTTTACAGATCCGTGCCGCTTCACCTGTTGTGAATACTGTTTTGTTACTCATGTCTGCTACCATCCCTCCTATCGATGGTAGAACTAGCGGTCGGGTTGCTACGACGTCTTGCCGTACTCCCTGAACTTCGGTGGATCGCCACGTCGTTGCTAGTCCTTAGCTCCCTCGTTCAACAAGACTTCGCGGCGTGCGTAAACGGCACACCTTTCTGTTTCGCTCCATCTAGTAAGCACTCGCAATTCTTTCCGAGCTTACCGAGTTTGACAGACGCCCGAATTATAGCGAGCCCCCAAACTCAGTCAAGATTGATCTGTGCGACGTAAGCTGTTAACAGGAAATAACTTGAGGCAGAACTTCCGAAATACCTTGAATTGCGAATTGGAAGTATGCGTCGAGTTTAGCGGCGAAAAACCGTTGTTATTGGCGCGAGAGAAAGGCTAACGCTTGCCTTCCAGATGTGCGAGTAGGAGTGCTACGTCGGCTGGAGTGATTCCGCTGATGCGGCTGGCTTGGGCCAGACTGATGGGACGCTCGCGCGTTACTTTGGCTTGCGCCTTGGCCCGGCGGAATTCTGAGCAAACCGTTTCACCCGAGCCATTGCCCGGTGGAAGGCCTGTCGCGCGGCGGTTGGTGTTGTGTTCAATCGCGCCGCGATCTCGTCCCAAAGATAGCCGCCTCGACGAAGCGTGCAGAGGAGCCGTTCGTGCGGCATGAGCCGCGAGTAGATTCGATCGAGTTCCTCGCGTTGCTCCAGGTCATTCAGCAGCTCCTCAGACGATTTGTCTTCCGCCTCGTCAGCCGCGGTAGGCTGGGCCAAATCTTCCTGATCGCCCTTCGTCATTCGCCGCAAGTATTCGGTCGCTTTGCGATGGACCGCTTTCTCAAGATAGTTGCACAAATGCTCGGTGTCGTCGAACTTGTCCAGCGCTCCCGGCTTCAGGAGCTGGCGAAAGACCGAATCGAAGACATCGTCGGCAGTCGTCGAGTTTTGGAGTCTGAGCTTTCGCAAGCGATATCGGACGCAGCGTTTGACGTGCATCGCGTACTCCGTGTAGATCCGCCCAGTTGCCTCCTTGTCACCTTGCCGTGCCCGTTTTACGAGTTGCGTAAACTCACTGTCGACTGCCATGACACGAACTCCCAAAGACTTTTCCCCTGTCGCGATAAGACACCAGTGTTGTAGCGAGCGCATCGAGCAGTTGCAAGCAAGTTATTTCCTCTTTCGGCAAAACGCACATCGGGAGCCGCAAGAGACCGGTGCGAGCGGCTACCGCAAAAAAGTTCGAGAAAAATTCTGTCGCGATGTCACAAACGCCCTTTCCGCGCATATTCAACTAATAGGGGAACATCGTTCATGACGGTTTTTCGTCCGATCTGCCAATTCTTCTCAAAGTTGCTGGAGCCACTCACATGAGCAAGCAACGCCGCAAACGGTTGAACCGCAACAAGCGAACTCGAAGCCGAAGAAGTTTCATCCGCAATGGCGTTGAACAACTCGAAAGCCGCGTTTTTCCCGGCGGTTTTCTGGATCTGCTGGCCGGCGCGGCCATTGCCTCGAATTTGGATCTGCTCCCCGCAGAAGAGTTCGTTCCCGAAGAGATCGAGGCGGTATCCAAAACCTTCGCAGTCCAAGAGCGGTCAGCCAACACGCTACTGCAAACCGGTTTATCGCTGCCGGACATCGATCTTGAACCGCGGCAAGTACGCACCGAGTTGCCTCGCACGGTTAAAGACCTCGACGTCGCCCCCGCATCGCCCGCCACCGCGAGCTTGCTGGTCACGGCCTCCTTCGTCGACTCCTTCTTCACCAGCAACCAGTTCATCGACACCACTCCCCATCTCCTTGTCTCCCCATCTCCCCCTCTCTCCACTCCCAGTCGCTCGTTCAGTTCCCCGATCAGCCAACTCGGTGCCGGCGTCGGTTCCGGATCCGGCCAAGGCTACAACGTGACCGGGGCCGAATTGCCACAATCGAACGTCGCCAGCACTTCTGTCGCCGCCACTTCTATCCCTGCCTGGATGCTGGGAGAAGGCGAAGAGGAAGGCGAAGGCGGCGCGTCGGCATCCGGCTCCGGTGGTGCATCGGGAAGCGGATCAGGTGCGGGCACGTCTTCGGGAACGGGGAGTGCGTCTGGAAGCGGCTCGGGAGGTGGCACTTCGACGGCTACCGGGTCGGGCACTTGTGGCGCGAGTGGGTCGGGTAGCGGAGGAGCGTCCGCGTCAGGTTACGTCTCTGTTTCCGGCACATGGGCGAATGAGGATTCGGGAACGATTACGTTTACGGTGTCCTTCACAGGCAGTTCCCCCTGTGGGTTCACGGTCGACTATCACACGGAGGACGGTTCCGCCGTCGCCGCGAGTGCAACAACTTACCCCTGGGACTACTTGGGCGTGGCGACGGGTGACGGACACGTGTCTTTCGGTCCCGGTAGCGGCGGTACTAAAACGGTGGACATTACGCTCACCTGGGATCAAATTGTAGAACGGAACGAGACGTTTACGTTGCACCTGGATTCCGTGCATGACGGGAATGGAAACGGTGTCGGAATTGGAATTGGTTCCGGTGCCGGATCGGCGAGTGGTAGCGGCAGTGGAATGGGCGGCGGCGGTACCGCGACAGGGACGATTAACAATGACGACCACGCCGTGGCCTCGATCGCGGGTCACACTTATACGAACGGCCCGGAAGGGACCAGCGTCCCCCAAACTCGTCTATACGCAGTGCATATCGACAAGCAAGTCGACGCCGATATCCATGTGGATCTGAGTACGATCGATGGGACGGCAAAGAAGGCGGATAACGACTATGGCAGCATTCCAGGTTGCGTGACGATATCGGCTGGCGGTCAGGACGCATATTTCAACATCTCGGTGCCCGCCGATTGGAAGATTGAACTGGACGAAAAGTTTCAAATCCAGATCGATTCGATCACCACCGACCGTGATGTCGTGCCCGACGGGATCCCGTTTACGGACACGATCGAAAACGACGATATCGGTACGATCAGATTGGCGACGGTCAACAAGGCCACCCTTCAGGAAGTCGCTCCGACCGAACTGGAAAACGATTGGGGTGCGCTCGAGTTTCGGGCAATCCTCGTCCATAACGAATTCCCAGGGCACATTGTTTCCGTCGACACGGATATTGATATTTCGGTAACTACGACGGATGTTACCGCGTCACTGGGGCAGGATTACACCAATTCCGGGAGCAAGAAGTTGGTGGCGGGCCAGATGTCTGTCGCTCTTCCAGTCACGGTTACTGCCGATGCGATCGTTGAACTCACCGAGACGTTTGACCTCGAAATCGGAGTTGCGGAAGCACATGGTCGCAACGTGTCGGGAGGCGGCAGCCTGACAGCGACGATCGAAGCGGATGATTACGCAAAAGTTTCGATTACCCCTTCGGCTTCCACTGTCGAGGGCAACGCAGGAACCTGGACGGATCTGTCGTTCACGATTAGCCTGGACAAGTCGATCGATCGAACAGTGAGCGTTTCGGCAACGGTGACTGGCGGGAATGGCGGCAACGGTGACCCTGCGTCACCGGGACCGGCTGGCCAAGACTATCTTGTATTGGACCCCGGACCGTTCGATTTGGGAGGTTCGGCAGGGAACTCGAAAGTCATGAAGGTTCGGGTCTTCGGCGACAGCGTCAACGAGAACAACGAGTATTTCCAGATTACTCTTGGAAACCTATCGACGAACGGCTTGGGATCATTTGTGACGATCGACGCGGCCAATGCTACCGGCACGGGAACCATAATCGATGATGATTAAACTCAACTTCACAGCGCTTTGGGCCATCTCGACGGTTTCGCTGGCATGGTGGTTCCTTGATACCGCCTCTTGTGCGGAAGAAGCTGACCTGACGGATCGTGCCGCCGTTGAGAGGACGTTAGAGGCTCGCGGTGCTCACTTTGAACGCGAGGCGGACCGTTCGATTCGATTCACATATCTCAGCGACCGCTGCACCGATGCCGAGTTGGCATTGTTGCCAGCGTTTCCCGAGATGAAGTACGTTCAAATCCGAAGTCCGCTGATCACGGACGCGGGGTTGGTTCACTTGTCCAAGCTTCCGAATCTTCGCATGGTGGACGAAATCCCTGCTCAGATTACGGACGCTGGCATCGAACATTTCGCTTCGCTTGGCGAATTGCGGTCGCTCAAGTTGCCCGTGCAAGCGACGGACGCCTGTATGCCGCACATTGCCAAACTGACCAATCTGATGAGTATTCGACTCTCGCCGCAGATCACGGACGATGGGCTTGCACACCTGATTGGCTTACCGATGCTCGGGAGTGTCTACGCGGGGACGTCGCGAGTTACGGATCGAGGAATCAAACAGTTGATCGCGAAACAATCGAAACTGGGATTGCTAGATTTGTCGGAATCTCAACTCGTGACCACCGCTGCGCTTCACGAACTGCCGAAGCTCCCCAACTTTCAGATTCTGCGTGGTCCCAAAGACTGCAACGACGAGACCCTCAGAATCCTCGGTCAGTGTCAATACTGTAGCAACCTGGAATTGGCAGACTATCCGACCGTCACGGATGCGGGCCTGAAGCACATCGTGGGACTTCGATTCCTAAGTTCGTTCAAACTTGGTCCCGGCATCAAGGACGCCGGCATGCAGCACATCGCGGACATGAAGCGGGGCATGAAACTGGATCTCCGTAAGACGAAAGTCACCGCTGCCGGCCTGGCGAAGTTGCACCATCGCTTTTTCAGCGATCTTTATTTGCCGCCCACCGTTGGCGACGACGGGCTCGCTTGTCTTGATGACGGGTCCTACACGGTGGATCATCTCATGCTGACCGGTCCGTACACGGACAAGGCCCTCGAAAGCGTCGCCAAGGTC
This sequence comes from Planctomycetota bacterium, assembly GCA_027622275.1. Lineage (GTDB taxonomy): Bacteria > Planctomycetota > Planctomycetia > Pirellulales > Pirellulaceae. The sequence goes on from JAQBZB010000120.1 coordinate 12,463, forward strand.
AAACGGCTCAGTATGCTCACGCTGGAAGGCACCCACATCACGGAAGAAGGTCTGCAACGATTCCGAAAACTCCGCCCGAATGTTTCGGGTTGTGTATGTGATATCGACGGTCGGAACTCGAGATTCTGGTGACCCTCATGAGATTGTCTGTCTGTATTTCCCTCGTCTCGGTCATTTTGATGGTGTCATTTGTCCGCGTGTCGGCGGCGGACCGCGCAGATGCCAAGGGCACGGTCGACGCCAAGCCAACGGCGGCCGAGTTGGCGGCGATTGCGGCGCTTCGCGAGGTCGGGGCCGCGGTTGAAGTCAGACCCAACGGTACGGCCCGCTTTCTCCTGGCTCGCGATGCCCGTGAACGATTTACTGATGCACACATGCCCTTCGTCGCTGAGTTGAAGCAACTCGAAGGCATTAACTTGTGGGGCAGTCGTGTCACGGACGTCGGGCTAAGGCACATCAGCGACCTGAGCGATCTCCACGACCTGGACTTAGGCGACTACATCACCGATCGCAGCCTGCCGCTCCTCAAGCGGCTACCTGAATTACGGCGGCTGCATTTCTCGGATAAGGGCGCAGGCGTTACGGACGACAGCTTCAATTACGTTGGCCAACTGAAACACTTGCAGGAGTTGTCACTGCCGCCGCGGATCACCGATGCCGGAATTGAGCATTTGCAGTGGTCGACCAGCCTGACCAAGCTGGACCTCGGTAGGTCACAAGTGACCGACAACGGGCTAAAGCATTTGCCCGGCTTGACCAATCTGCAAACGCTGACAATCTCTCTCGCGCCGCAGATCACCGGCCGCGGGTTGAAACATTTGCGCAGCCTAACTGAATTGACCAATCTGCTGGTCCCAGCGCGTTTCGACGACGAGTCGATGTCTTACCTCGTTCCGTTTCAGAAGCTCTATAGTTTGAACGTCGCCTCTTGTCCCGGGGTTACCGATGCTGGTTTGATTCACGTCGGTAAACTTGGCGGATTGACGTCGCTGTATCTTGGTGAGGGTGTGACAGACGCCGGAATTCGACACCTGGAATCGATGCCACACCTCGCGCTGCTTGATTTGCGGCAGACGAAAGTGACCGACGCCTGCTTCGATTCGTTCGTTCGGATGACGAACCTGAACTCCCTCTCCTTCCCCGGCACGATTTCTGAACGCGGACTCGAACGGTTGCTTGGCCTGGCAATGCTGCGGGGACTCGCTGTGACGAACGGATTGAACGACGATGCAATTCCCGTCCTAATGCGATTCACTCACCTTAATCATTTGACGCTCGATAGCACGGGCATCTCGAAAGAAGGCATCGATAAACTGAAAGACCATTTCGGACCGCGGCCATTGCTGTTCGTGCCGCCACAGATGCAGCCATTGAACTGAGCCGCGGTTTTTTCTTGCGCCATGCCACACCAGTTGCACGACTACATCGGCGGCAAGATCTATCTCGATATCGACGAGTCGCCGATGATGCGGGCGCGGGTCGAGGGGACCTACGAGCCGTGGAAGACGCGCGTGTTGCAATCGATCCTGGCGGCGGGGAGGACGTTCGTCGATATCGGAACCAACAAAGGCTACTTCGCGCTGCTGGCCGCCAAACTGCTGCGCGGAACGGGGCGGGTGCTGGCGTTCGAGCCGGAGCCAAATAACTGCCGTTGCATTCGGCACAGTGTGGAGGCGAACGGGTATGCGAACGTCACGCTGTTCGAACTGGCCCTGAGCGACCAAGCAGGCGCGGCCACGCTGCACCTGGGCGAAAAGAGCGGCTGGCACACCTTGCTGCCGGGCTTGCCGCAGCGGCAGCAAGGCACGATCGACGTCCAGCGGCGACGGCTGGATGCGGTGTTCGAGGAATCTGGAATCGAACGCGCCGACGTGATCAAGATCGACGTCGAAGGGGCGGAGTTGCAAGTTCTCGCCGGCGCACGCGGCACGCTGACCCGCAACGAGCGAGTTGTGTTGCTGATGGACCTGCATCCGTATCTGGGAGCGAGCCCCGTCGCAGTCTGCCGCTTGTTGAGCGACCTTGGCTTTTCGCTCTACGACATGCAGATCCCACATCAGCCTGTCGCGGCCTCGAATCAACTGACCGTCCTCTATGCAGAACGGCCCCCGGCGGCTCGCGCCCGATACCGACTCGAACGAGGAAACGAACAGTCCACGTCAACTTGTTAGTGATGGAAAAGGCCAAAGGTAGCGGCATGGCGCGAGCCATCCGGTGTGTGACGAACCGGGAGGCTCGCGCCGCTCCGCTACAAGATCCGCAGCGCGAACAATCCATTCGCCATGAGGGAACGCGTGACAACTGCAACTCAACGCTCGCTCGCCACCGCGATTGCATCCATCCATGCGCGATGGCCAGACCTGAAGAATGTCCGCTCGCCGGAACGCCCGGTGTTCGTCCTGGCGGCCGGCTGGCGAAGCGGCTCGACGCTGTTGCAGCGGATGCTGATGCCGGAGTGTTTTGTCTGGGGCGAGCCCTACGGGCATGCGGGCCTGCTACAGAGCCTGGCCGATCCGCTGCGCTGCATTACGAACGATTGGCCCGAACCGCATTTCTTCTTCCATGACGAGAATTGCGATTCTGTCAGCGAACGGTTTATCGCAAATCTGTACCCAAGCGTCACGACGTTGCTCGCTGCTCATCGCGCCTATTTCGACACGCTGTTCGAAAAGCCCGCGCGGGAAGCGCAGGCCGAGCGCTGGGGGTTCAAGGAAGTACGGCTGTCGGCGGATTATGCGCATTACTTGAAGCTGCTGTATCCCAACAGCAAGCTGCTGTTCCTGATCCGCAATCCGTACGACGCGTATCGGTCGTGGGCGGCGCGGCGCAACGCGGGTTGGAAGTGGTTTTATCGCTGGCCTGACCAGCCGGTGACGGCTCGGTTGTTTGGACGGTTGTGGTGCGAACTGGCTGGGAGTTTTGTCGAACAGGCTGATGCACTCGGTGCGCACTTGATTCGCTATGAGGATTTGAAGGCCGGTGAGTATGAGGCGATTGAAGCGTATCTCGGTTTCCAATTGAATCGTGAAGCGGCGAAGGTTCGTCCCGATGACGGGCCAAAGCCGATCGATGTGATTCCGGCAGCGGAGTTCGATGAACTTGGCGACGAGCTGCACGCGCTGGCTGAGACGCTGGGGTATGGCCCAAGTAGGATGGACCTCTGGTCCGTCGGCGAAAAGGGACGGACCAGAGGTCCATCCTACGAAGAAGCCGATCCCGCGCGCTGTGTCGTGCTGGTGCCGATCGGCGGAACGATCGTGCCGCAATGCGAAGAAGCTCTCGCCGAGTTGGAACGGCGCGGGTATCCGGTGCGGCGCGTGCGCGGTTACTCGGCGATCGATCAAGGCCGCAATCAGATGGCGACCGACGCACTGGCCGACGGCTTTGACGAGACGATGTGGATCGACTCGGACGTCGGCTTCGATCCCAACGACGTCGAGCGGCTGCGGCGGCACGAGGTGCCGATCGTGTGCGGCATCTATCCGCAGAAGGGGCGCCGCGTGCTGGCCTGTCACGTTATGCCAGGTACGGAGAAACTCGTGTTTGGCGACGAAGGCGGGCTGGCGGAGATCCTGTACGCCGGGACTGGTTTCTTGCTGGTGCGGCGCGACGCTTACGAGACGATCCGCCGCAAGTTGCACTTGCCGCTATGCAACGAACGCTTCGGCGGTCGGCCGATGCTGCCGTTCTTTCAGCCGCTGAGCCATCCCGACACGGAAGGCTCGGAGACTGGTGGCCATTGGTACTTGGCCGAGGACTTTGCCTTTTGCGAGCGGGCCCGGCAAGCGGGCTTCAAGATCTTCGCCGACACGCGCGTGCGGCTGATGCACTACGGCAACTACGGCTACAGCTGGGAAGACGCCGGGATGGAACTGCAACGCTACCGCACGTTTCACTTTCATACGAAGTGAACTCGCTCCCAACGTGTCACGCGATTGCCGGAACTGCGAAGACTTGGTCCGGCCTTCGGCCCGCATCGACGCAGACTAGGACCGCTTGCCTTCCAAGTGTGCGAGTAGAAGTGCCACGTCGGCGGGCGTGATGCCGCTGATGCGGCTTGCTTGGGCCAGGCTGATGGGCCGCACTCGCGTCAGTTTCTCCTTGGCCTCCATCCGCAGATGGTTGATCGCCGTAAAGTCGAAGGCCTCGGGGATGCGTTTGTTGGTGAGCCGCCTTTGCCGTTCAACTTGCTGCTCCTGCCGAGCGACATAGCCGGAATATTTAACGTCATAGAGGACTTGCTGAGCCGACTCGGCCGAGATGCCCGCGAGTTCCGGCAGCAAATTACAGATCGCTTCCCACGTCACTTCGGGACGGCGCAGGTATTTGCTCATGGTGACTCCCTGCGTTCGATTTGTTTCGAGAAGCTCTCGCGTCCGTTCGATCTCGGACTCCTTCCGCTCGAGTCGTTGCCAGCGATCGGGGCTGACCAACCCGGCCTCGTGGCCCAACTGCGTCAATCGCCGGTCGGCATTGTCTTGGCGCAACAGCAATCGATATTCCGCGCGGCTCGTGAACATGCGATACGGCTCGTCCACGCCCGTGGTGACAAGGTCGTCGATCAGCACGCCGACATAAGCCTGGTCGCGATTCAGAATGATCGGTTCGCGCCCGGCGACTTGCCGCGCGGCGTTCGCTCCCGCCATCAGCCCTTGGGCTCCCGCCTCTTCGTAGCCGGTCGTTCCGTTGATTTGCCCCGCGAAGTACAGACCACGAACGTATTTGGTTTCCAGCGAAGGCCAAAGCTGATCGGGCGGACTGTAGTCGTACTCGACGGCGTAGCCATAGCGCATGATCTGAGCGTTCTCGAGCCCCGGAATCAGCTTGAACATGGCGTCTTGGACGTCGCGCGGCAGGCTGGTCGAGACGCCGTTGACGTAAACCTCGTGCGTATTGCGTCCTTCTGGTTCGAGGAACAGTTGATGTTTCGCCTTGTCCGCGAACCGGACGACTTTGTCTTCGATCGACGGGCAGTAGCGTGGGCCGCTCGACTGGATCTGACCGCTGTACATGGGTGCCCGCTGAAGATTGTTGCGGATCAGTTCATGGACTCTTTCGTTCGTGTAAGTCATCCAGCAGGGAAGCTGCTCGACGTCGAGCGACTCGGTCATGTACGAGAAGGGCTGCGGATCGTCGTCACCCGGCTGCCGCTCCGCTCGCGCGAAGTCGATCGTGCGCCCGTTCAGCCGCGGCGGCGTGCCGGTTTTAAAGCGTTCGAGCCGAAAGCCGAGTCGGACAAGTGCTCCGCTGATGCCGGCGGTCGTCCCCTCCCCTGCCCTGCCGCCGGCGGTCTTCGCTTCGCCCGTGTGCATCAAAGCTTGCAGGAACGTGCCGGTCGTCAGGATCACCGTTGGAGACCTGTAGGTCGCATCACCTTTCACCCGCACGCCGACCACGCGAGTTTGCTCGCCGATGTCTTCGGTAAGAATGTCTTCGACAATCTCTTGCCGGAGGTCGAGATTCGTCTGGTCTTCGACGATGCGTTTGATCTCTTGCTGGTATGCCTTCTTATCGGCCTGTGCCCGCGGGCTGTGCATAGCTGGGCCTTTGCTGCGATTCAGCAAGCGGAACTGAATTCCCGTCGCGTCGATGGCCTGTCCCATCGCCCCGCCGAGCGCATCGATCTCTCGAACAATCTGGCCCTTGGCAATGCCGCCGATCGCCGGATTGCAGCTCATCTGACCAACCGTATCGAGGTTTGTGGTCAACAAAGCGGCCTTCGCGCCCATCCGCGCCGCAGCCAATGCCGCTTCGGTCCCCGCGTGGCCAGCCCCGATCACCAGCACGTCATATTCGTATTCGCAAGCATTCATAGTGGTTATATTAGCGAAACGTCGGTCGTACGAACATGGTTCCCAATCCGCGAGAGGCGATGTGTTATGTTGGCTTCAGCATCGAGTAGAGTGTTCGTCATCAGCTTCGGCAGCTTCCTCGCGCTCGTCGGGCTATGCGGCGACGGTGCCGAACCGCCTCGCTTTCGCACGCACACGATCGACGCGACCTCGGAATTCGCGGCCTGCGCGGCGATCGATGTGAACAGCGACGGCAAGCTCGACATTGTCAGTGGCGGGTTCTGGTACGAGGCACCGAATTGGGAGAAACACTTCCTGCGCGAAGTGGAAATGATCCGCGGCCGCTTCGATGACTATTCGCACTTGCCGATGGATGTGAATGGCGATGGACGCATCGATTACGTCAGCGCCAACTATCGCAGCGAATCGATCTATTGGGTCGAGAACACCGGGGCGGCCACGCCGTGGCAGAAGCACGTCATCGACACGCCCGGCCCGATGGAGACGGCGATTCTGGCCGACGTCGATGGTGATGGCCGGAACGATGTCTTGCCGAATGGGACGAAGTTTGCCGCATGGTGGGAGTTGCTGCCATCAACGGAGTCCGGCGCGATGCCGAAATGGGCGCGTCACGACTTGCCGATCGAAATCGCCGGCCACGGTGTCGGGTTCGGTGATATCAACGGTGACGGACGTGGCGACATCGTCGGGCCGCGCGGTTGGCTGGAGGCTCCCGACGACCGACGTGACGGGCGTTGGGTGTTTCATCGCGAGTTCTCGTTGGACAGCGACTGCAGCATTCCGATGCTGGTCGTTGACGTCGATCGCGACGGCGACAGCGATCTTGTTTGGGGACGCGGGCACAAGTTCGGCGTGTATTGGCTCGAACAACGTCAAGCCGACGGCGAGCGCCAGTGGCTGCGGCACGCGATCGATAGCGAATGGTCGCAAGGCCATTCGGTCTACTGGGCCGATATGAATGGCGACGGGCGCGAGGATCTCGTGACGGGCAAGCGTTATCTGGGACATGACGGCAAAGATCCGGGAGCGTACGATCCGCTCGTCTTCTATTGGTACGAATTCCATTCCGAAACGCGCAGTTGGACGCGGCATCCAATTTCCGTCGGCGAGCGAGTCGGGACGGGGCTCGACCTCAAGATCGTCGATATCGACGCCGACGGCGATCTCGATGTGATTACCTCGGATAAAAGCGGCGTGTACCTGTGCGAAAACGCAGGGTGGGAGGTGCCCACCAGTTCGGTTCTCGAAGTGCGTGACGCCGCTGAGTTCACGCTTGGTGGGCTCAGCCAACCCTATGGGAACCATCAGCAAGTGATGGTTTATAAGGACGCCTCGGGAAAACAGTTGCCGGTCGAGACGGTTGCCGATCTCTGCGTTCGTCGTCAACACATCCTGTATTGGATGCAAGCTGCGATGGGCGAGTTCCCGGAGACGTCGCGCCGAGTGCCGCTCGATGTCGAGATTCTGGAAGAAGTCACAACCGAGAAGTACACGCGGCGACGAATCAGCTTTGTTGCCGAGCCGGGCGATCGGGTACCAGCCTACTTGTTGATCCCGCACGACCAGCAAGGCAAGTCGGCCGCGATGCTCTGCCTGCACCAAACGACCGGCATCGGCAAGGGCGAACCGGCGGGGCTCGGCGGCTTGCCGACGTTGCACTACGCTCACGAATTGGTCGAGCGCGGTTACGTCTGCATCGTGCCGGACTATCCGTCGTTCGGCGATTATTCTTACGATTTCAAGACGCAGGGGAAGCACTACGCCAGCGGCTCGATGAAAGCGATTTGGAACAACCTCCGCGCGGTCGACTTGCTCGTTTCCTTGCCGGAAGTCGATTCGGATCGCATTGGCTGCATCGGCCATTCGCTGGGCGGACACAACACGTTGTTCACCGCCGCATTTGACCAACGCCTGAAAGCAGTCGTCACCAGTTGTGGCTTCACGGCGTTTAATCATTACTACGAAGGCAAGCTCGCCGGTTGGACCAGCGACCGCTACATGCCGCGCATCCGCGACCTCTACAACAACGATCCCGACCAGGTCCCCTTCGACTTCTATGAAGTCCTGGCCGCGATCTGCCCCCGCGCCATCTTCATCAACGCCCCGCTGCACGACAGCAATTTTGATGTGACGGGCGTGCGGAAAGTTGTGGACGAGGTCGGGAAGGCGTACGATCTAAGCAATGCGCGAGACAAGTTAGTCGCCGAATACCCCGACAGCGCCCACGACTTCCCGGACACAGTTCGGCAAGCGGCGTATATGTGGTTGGACCGACAGCTTAAGTGACAAGAGACTGCGAGTGTGATTTTGGTTAGGATATCAGCATGAATACTACGACTCGAACACTCTTTGACAGCGCTTTGCACCTCCCAGAATCCGAACGTGCGGAATTGGCCGCGTCGCTGATCGAGAGCCTTGAGAACAAGTTTGACGATGAAGTCGATGTCGCTTGGGGGCTTGAGATCGGACAACGAACCGCCGAGTTGGATAGCGGCGAGGTCAGCGGAGTTCCGTGGGACAAGGCACGAAAAATGATATTGGGGCTTTCCGATGGATCCGCGACCGATTGAGTTGCACCCGGCAGCGATCGAAGAAGGTCGTGCCGCACGCGAGTGGTATGAAGAACGGAGTGCCTCTGCCTCGAATGCCTTCATGGCCGAGTTAGACGTCGCCATCGAAAGGATTGCGGCAGATCCAGAACGGTATGCGAGCTATTTGCATGGCACTCGGCGATACCTCTTGAAGCGATTCCCATTCTTCGTCGTCTATCGGGTTGCACCTGAGACGCTCCAAGTCATCGCAGTCGCACACGGCAAGCGAAAGCCCGGATACTGGCGAGACCGTTTGATAGACTGATTCTGTGGCTTGGTGAGTGTCTTAGTGATAGACTACTTTCAAAGTTCCACACACCAGGGAGCGAAGGAGATGGACATGGACCGAAGGTTATTCCTCGAAACGACAGTGGTTGGACTTGCGGGCGCGGCTACAGTGCTTGCTCAGCAAGTTCGCTCGCCCAACGACCGCATCACCGTCTGCGTCATGGGAGTGCGAGGGCGAGGCAGTTCGTTGCTGAGCACCTTCGCGTCGTTGCCTGATGTTGACGTGAAGTATGTTTGCGATCTCGATGAAAACGTCCTCGGCGCTCGTATCGAGCAGACCGCTGCAAAGACGGGACGCAAGCCACAAGCCATTGCCGATTATCGGCGGGCACTGGACGACAAGAGTGTTGACGCCATCGTCTCTGGAACGCCCGATCACTGGCATGCGCTGCCGACGATTCATGCTTGCCAGGCGGGCAAAGATGTTTACGTCGAGAAGCCGGATGGGCATAACATCATCGAAGGCCAAACGATGGTGGCGGCGATGAAGAAGCATGGACGCGTCGTGCAACTGGGCACGCAGGCGCGCAGCGGCATCTTTCAAGCGTCGGCGATGAAGTACATCGCGGCAGGGAATCTCGGCAAGGTGCGTTTTGCCAAGGCTTGGGAAAGCTCGAAGCAAGGTTCCATCGGCAATCCGCCTGACAGCGAGCCGCCGAAAGGCGTCGACTACGACACGTGGCTGGGACCGGCTCCGCTGCGTCCGTTCAACGAAAGACGGTTCCACGGCAACTGGCGTTGGTTCTTTGATTATGGCACCGGCGATCTGGGAAACGACGGCGTGCATCGATTAGACGTAGCGCGGTGGGCGCTTGAAACTGCTGTCGTCGCCGAAGGGAAGCAACTTGCCAGTGTTCCAAAAGTCGTTTCAGCGCACGGCGGCAAGTACTACTTCGACGATGCACAAGAGTGGCCGGACACGATGATGGTGACGTACGACTACGGCGGTTATCTGCTGACGTACGAGATGCGCGTCTGGAATCGCTATCCGCTGCACGAAGAGTCGGAAGGCTCGGCCGTGCATGGTGACGGCGGATACGTGGTGATCGGCAACAGCCGCTGGCGAGCGTTCGACGAACGCGGCCAACTCGTGAAAGAAGAGAGTAACGTCTATCAAGACGTCGCCCACGCCCAGGACTTCATCGACTGTATGCGATCGCGCGAGAAACCCGTTGCCGATTTGGAAACGGTTGGTCATCCATCAAGTCTGCTCTGTCACCTCGGCAACGTGGCTTGGCGAGTTGGCCGGACCGTGAAGTTCGATCCCGCAACCTATTCGTTTGGTGACGATGAAGCGGCCAATGTGCTGTTGACTCGCAAAGAATATCGCAAACCGTGGGTCTTGCCGAAGATATCGGAGGTTTAGCGAAGTGGACGCCGCGAGCGACACGCCCCCAACGAGCTTGTCTCGTTGGAGCTACAGATTGGCGGGTTAGCTGTAGTATGCGTCACGACAACGAGACCCCAACGGGCTCGTCCCGTTTGGTGAATGAGATTCGGAAATGTTAACGCACACTCACAACCCCAGCGAGTCTGATTCACCCACGAGGCAAGCTCGCGGGGGTCTAAGGGAATGGTGGTCCAGGCGTATTAACCCGCAAATCTTTGATTCCAATGGGACAAGCCCATTGGGGATCAGTGGCGCGTTAGTGCATCCCAATTGCGATTGATTGGATTTCGTATGGCCCTCATCGAATTGCGAAACGTCTCGAAGACCTACGACCTTGGCGAGGTGAAAGTCGAAGCCCTGCGCGACACGACGCTCACGATCGACAAAGGCGAGTTCATCGCGTTGGTTGGTCCATCCGGATCGGGCAAGTCGACGTTGATGAATACGCTCGGCTGTCTCGACCGCCCGACGACGGGCAGCTATCGACTCGCTGGTGAAGAAGTCGCCGACATGTCGCGCGACGAGCGGGCGCGGCTGCGGAACCGGCGGCTTGGCTTTGTCTTTCAGAACTTCAACTTGTTGAATCGCACTTCGGCCCTGGAGAATGTCGAGCTGCCGTTGCTTTATGCCAGCGGCATTTCCGCCAAGCAGCGGCGGCAGCGGGCAATTGAGATGCTCGGGCGCGTTGGACTCGCGGATCGACTCGATCATCATCCGTCTCAGCTTTCCGGCGGACAACAGCAGCGAGTCGCGATCGCCCGGGCGCTGGTGAACGAGCCGACGATCTTGATGGGAGACGAGCCCACGGGCAACTTGGACACCAAGACCAGCCGAGACGTGATTGAATTGTTCCAAAGGCTGAACGAAGATCACGGCATCACCGTGATTCTGGTGACTCACGAGCAGGACGTGGCTCGGAACGCGAAGCGGACCATTATCCTCCGTGACGGCTCGGTCGTGACCGACACGACCGATTTTGCCGAGGCGTTACAAGCTCTCCATCCGGCACTGCCCACAGACACGTCAGGACAATCATAAGCCGCACGCGTGGAATCACTCGATTATCGCGTACGACCCATCCGAATCCGATATTCATGAGATTCGTTACAAACCGTCTGTTGGTCCGCGCGCTCGCGGTGCTGCTTGCCTGCTCCGCAAAGTTTACCTATGCGCAAAAGCCATTCCCGTTTATCTTTCCCGAAGAGCGGACGATGCAGATTCGGGACCCATCCCAGCTGCGTGCCGCTCGCATCCCCAACACTCCGCCACCCCCGACGGTGTCGAATCACGCGGATCTTCCCCCGCGCCAGCTCTCCTTGGACGAGGCCATTCGCACGGCACTCGCGAACTCGGAAGTGGTCCGCGTGTTAAACGGAGTCTCTGCTTCCTCAAGTGGCCGAACGATTTATGACGTGGCAATTCAAAACGCCGCCATCGACGAAGCGAACGCGACGTTCGACCCGACGGTCACGGCCAACAACAGCTTCAATCGCATCGACAGGCCGAGTAACTCGAACGGCACCGCGATCATTGGCAATCAGGGCGATAGCTATAATCTCGACTTCGATCTGTCGAAGAAGACCGTCACCGGCGGGACGTTCAATCTGGGCGTGAATGCAACGCCATCCAAGCAAGCGCAAGACCCGTTCATTCTCCAAAACCCAACGTTCCTCAACCCCCGCACAAGTTCGTCGGCCGACCTCAGTTTCACGCAACCACTGCTGCGCGGCATGGGGCGCAGGGCCAGCCTCGCGCCGATCGTCTTAGCCCGGATCGAAACGGAACGCTCGTATTTCCAATTGAAGTCTGGCGTGCAGAACCTCGTCCGCGGTGTGATTGAAGGCTACTGGGGCGTCGTCTTTGCGCGGACCGATGCGTGGGCCAGACGCCAGCAAGAGCAGCAATCGAAAGGGGCACTCGATCTCGCCGAAGCCAGGCTGCGAGTGGGGTCGGGCAATCTCGGCGACGTGGCACAGGCGCGTCTGGCCTATAACAACTTTCGTGGCAGCTTGATCACCGCGGAAGCGAACCTGTTGCAACGCGAGGCCGCGCTGCGAAACGTACTCGGCTTTCCACCCTATGATCCCGAACAGCTTGTGCCCGTCACTCCGCCGCAACTGGATCGAGTCGCTCCTGACTGGACCGAGTTGCTCACGCTGGCGCAAGAGCGGCGTCCCGACTTGATCGAGTTGAAACTGATCTTGGAGGCGGACGAGCAGCGTTTGCTACAGGCCCGCAATCAAGCGTTGCCGCAAGTCGACGCGGTCGGCCTCTATCGTTGGAATGGTTTGGAAGGCGAGTTGCCAGCCGGCACAATGCTCACATCACGGCCTGGCCAGTTCACCGATTGGACGCTGGCCGTCAACTTCTCCGTGCCGCTCGGCCTGCGGCAATCGCGAGCCAACTTGCGGCGGCAAGAACTGGTGATCTCGCGCGACCTGGCCAACCTCGATCAAGGCGTTCACGCGGCCTCGCATTTCATTGCGGCCAACCTGCGGAACGTCGCACAATTCTACGAACAGTACGAAGCGTATCACGCGGCCCGCGCCGCCGCCGAGACGAACCTGAAGCTTCAATACGCCGAGTATCGCAACGGGCGAACGATCCTGCTGAATCTGCTGCAAGGCATCACCGATTGGGGAAATGCCGTGAGCGCCGAGGCGCAGGCCTTGCTGCAATACAACACGGAGCTGGCGAATCTCGAGCAGCAGACCGGCACGATCCTGGAGACGCACGGTGTCCGCTTCTATGAGGAGCGGTTCGGAGCCATCGGTCCACTCAGCCGGCTGTTCCCCGACCGCTGCTACCCTGGGACGACGACACCTGATTTGAACTACGATCGATATCCGCCCAGCCATCGTCCGTCGGAGGAAGTGTTTGACTTGCAAACACCCGAACTCCCGCGCCGTCGCAGGCTAGCACCTGGCATGGAGCCGCTGCCGCCGCCGTAGCACCGCGGTACGTGGATGTTCGCCCCGCGAACATTCGCACTTTCGCGGAAAGGCTGTGAAAACATCAGCCGCTGGGCGCTAGCCTCAGAACTCCTGACTTGGGCTCCACGACTTTGTCTTTTGAGATTCGTGTTTCTTGGA